>PIVW01000129.1 GCA_003353825.1 Chloroflexota bacterium | reverse complement strand
TGTTGCGCTCCTGCTATTTTGTGAGAGGACTAAGAGCGCAAGATTCTAGCAGTATCCAAGGCTTATGTCTACATATTGCTACGATATACATGCTCTTTTATGACCGTGCTGAGTATAACAGGGCGCCGAGATACGTTCCGTAATACCAACTCTTACGTAGATCCTTGCCACGTTCCAACAGCAGAACGTCGCGCCCGGCCTGGGCCAGGCCCCGCGCGACCGTCGCCCCACCGGGCCCTGATCCGACAACAACATACTCTGATCGATAGGTAATGCCTTCAGTCATGATCGCCTCCTTGGCTTGCATGATAGCCGGGTCCACTGGTTTCGTCTAGCAGGGCATTGGCGCTGCGCAAGTAAGACAAACAAGGATTTTCTGTATTAGGCAAGCACATGTTGCACTTCGACTGAGGAACGAACTTCCCTAGTATCAGACATTTTCGCAGGTGAAACCCCATCATTCGGGGATATCGGCCCCGAAAAAGAGGTGGGCCATTTGAGTAAAGTGTATCTGACCAATACACAAACAAGGGTTTTCTGATACAATGTTCAAGGTCGTTCTCAACCTCCCCTTCCCCCATTCTCGAGAGGTACACCCATGAAACAATCAGGAAGATATCGCTGGACCGTCGTAGGCATATTCTTCGTGTTTATGCTACTCCACCAATCAGACAAATTGCTGATCGGGCCGCTGACAACCCCCATCATGGAAACGTTCGGCATCAACGAAGCGCAGATGGGGCTGGTGTTTAGTGGCGCCTTAGTGGTGGGTGCTATCATGTATCCTCTGTGGGGCATTCTGTATGATCGATACGCACGTGCGAAGCTGCTGGCGCTGGCATCCTTCATCTGGGGTTCGACAACTTGGCTGAGCGCCATTGCCCCCACCTACCCCACCTTCTTGGCAACACGGGCCACCACCGGTATCGATGATTCCAGTTATCCCGGTATTTATAGCCTTATCTCCGATCTATTTGCACCGGAGATGCGAGGTAAGGTTTACGGCCTGTTACAGCTTACGCAACCATTGGGCTATATGATCGGCCTGATAGCCGCACTGCTCTTGGCTGCGACATTAGGTTGGCGAAATATTTTCTACATCACAGGTGGATTGGGCATCATTATCGCTTTCGTTATCTTCTTCTTTGTAAAAGAAACTCCTCGCGGCCAGGCCGAACCCGAGTTTGCCGACCTGGCGGATATGGGTATCTACCGTTTTCAATGGAAGCACGCCGTCGGGCTGTTTCGCAAACGTAGTTTGTGGTTTCTGTTCGCACAAGGTTTTGTGGGTGTATTTCCCTGGCAGGTCATTACCTTCTGGTTTTTTCGCTATCTGGAAACAGAACGAAGTTACAACCCCGAACAAGTCCTGGTGACGATGGCGCCGGCAGTGCTTATCCTGGCATCAGGCTACTTTGTGGGTGGCGCCTTAGGTGATATGGCATTCAAACGCACACCACGTGGCCGCGTGCTCGTCGCCTTGGGCGCGGTACTGCTGGGGGCAATTCTCCTCTTCCTCACATTGACAGTTCCGGTCGAGAACCAGGGTCTATTCATGACGCTGCTTATGATTACGGCCTTATTCATCCCCTTCGCTTCACCTAATGTCATTTCTACGGTCTATGATATCACATTGCCCGAAGTTCGAAGCACGGCTCTTTCCATCCAGTATTTCATCGAGAGCATAGGTGCAGCAACGGCGCCTGCACTAGCAGGGCTCATCGCCATTCAGAGTTCGTTACAAGATGCCATTCTGGTCATTTGTGTATCTGCCTGGTTGATAGGAGCGGTATTCCTGGCCGCTACAGCCTACCTCGTTCCCACAGATATCAACACCCTCCATCGCCAACTCAGCGAACGTGCAGACACAGAGCGGTCGCTCCATGAAACCCTAGCTAACAGCACTTCATAATACGTGTGCATCAGAGCAAGCTGAGCAGCGTTCGTAGTAGGCGCTTTAGCGTCGTGAGCAGCGCCCTACAGTGTGCACTACGAACCCCTTTGGTGTTCACCCGACCTGGCGAAACGCACACCCCCACCCTCAGGGTTCAGCAATTCAAGGGCGTGGGGCAGAACGGGCGTGATCACGGCAAACTGTTCGCGCACAGCCTTGGGGCTCCCCGACAGATTGACAATCAGCGTATGGCCTCGGATTCCCGCTATCCCCCGTGACAACATTGCGTGTGGAGTTACTTCGAGCCCGGCATAGCGTATGGCCTCGGCTATGCCCGGCGCCTCACGCTCGATAACCGATCGCGTGGCCTCGGGCGTTACATCGCGACCTGCGAAACCTGTGCCCCCGGTGGTCAATATCAACATCAATCGCTCATCATCCGACCATACTCTGAGTTGGGCCGCTATCTGATCTCGATCATCAGCTGTGACCACCAGCAAAGGTGATATCTCAGGCCACAGTTCCTGCACCAGTTCTAACAACAGCGGCCCGCTAACATCCTCAGCTTGTCTGGCAGCGGTGCTATCGCTAGCTGTCAAAATACCGACCATACAGTCCTTTCCTCTACGTCGATATCGGCGTTCCCTTCGTTGCTGATCAACGCAAATACCGTTTGTATCATATCCAAGCAAAAATCGGAACGGCGTTGGGCCGATCTTACCCAACGCCGAAGCGAATAGCAATACGAGACCGCCAAACCTTTATATGGCCCGACAGCCTCACGAATAGATCACCAAATATAACTCTTCGAATTTATGTGGCCGCACTAGAAAAGCGTGTACCGTCTAGACAAGCAACACGCAATACGAAACACGTGGTATTCGAGTAACCACATGAGATCGGGTTTGAGCCCATAAAAAAACTTGGTGGTTTAGCGCTTGGTGTACTGTGGTGCTTTGCGGGCTCGTTTGAGACCAGGTTTCTTACGCTCTTTGGCGCGCGGGTCACGGGTGAGAAAGCCCACTTTCTTCAAAGGTGGGCGCAAATTCTCATCGGCCTTACAAAGTGCACGGGCAACGCCAAGACGCACGGCACCCGCCTGTCCGGTCACGCCACCACCTTTGACCAGCACCGAGACGTTGAACTGATTCTGGGTTTCAGTCAACAGGAGTGGTGCGCTCAATGTGCTCTGATCCATGCCTCGGGGGAAGTACTCGGCAACGGGTTTACCATTGACAACGATTTCCGGGGTTTCGGATGCAGGATAGAGTCGCACACGCGCTGTAGCATTCTTGCGGCGACCGACCGCTTCGTAATAGTGTTTTTGCTCAGACATTCACAGACCTCTCTTACAGATCCAGGGGTTGCGGCTGTTGTGCAGCATGGGGATGGGTAGGCGATGCATAGACCTTGAGTTTCTTATACATCTTGCGGCCCAGACGATTCTTAGGCAGCATGCCCTTGACTGCAAGCTCCAGAACACGTTCGGGATGTCGTTCTAACATCGTACGCAGCGAAGTCTCAGTCAGACCACCGATGTAGCCACTGTGGCGATAATAAATTTTCTGATCCAGGCGCTTGCCTGTCACATGAATTTTTTCCGCATTGATGATGACGACATAATCGCCACAATCAACATGTGGGGTAAAAATCGGTTTGTGTTTACCGCGCAGGATTCTTGCAACTTCGGTTGCCAGACGCCCTAGGGTCTTTCCTTCGGCGTCGACGACAAACCAGTCGCGTTCGATTTCATTAGCTTTGGCGCTGAATGTTTTTCTCATTGATAGTACTCCTTGCTTGGGCCAAACAGCCCCTAAGCTACGGATCGTAATCTTCTAGAATCAATACCTATTTCAGTGTCGTCCGGATAGGTGACCGCCATTAAGAATAACCCTTGTGGGGGAGCAGGCGGCGCCGACAGAGAGAGGTCTCGCCGTTCAAGCAGGGTTAAAACATCGTCAGGTGAGCGGTGTCCTCGACCTACTTCAACAAGTGTGCCGACGACATAGCGCACCATTCGGCGCAAAAATGCATTGGCGATGATATCAAAATAAAGGTACAGGTCTTGCTGGCGCCACAAAACGCTAAAAACTTTGCGAACTGTGATGATACCTTGTGTGGGTTGGCCGAAACTGGCGAAATCGTGCTCACCGAGCAGATGGGCTGCCGCCTCATTCATGCTTTGTACATCTAAACCAGGGCCTAGTTCCCACGCATAACGGGATCGTATGGGTGAACGGTGTGGCCACAGACCTACCTGGTAGCGGTACCAGCGTTCAGTAGCACTAAAACGAGGACGGAATCCAGGCGGCGCCAACTCAAGTGATTGAACGGCGATATCAGCTGGGAGTAGGGCGTTTAGAGCTCTGTGCAGATCCGGTAATGAATGTTTCCAGGCGGCTGAAAAAGCGATGACTTGACCTCGAGCATGCACACCACTGTCGGTACGGCCGGCACCGATCACACGTACCGGCTCCTGGCAGAGACGCAGCAGGACTCGCTCTAGCTCTCCCTGAACCGTTCTACCCTTTGCTTGAATCTGAAATCCTAGCAAATCGGAGCCATCGTATTCGACGATGGCTCGATACAACGGTAAATCAGGTGGCAGACTAGCCAATAGTTACTCGACCAGTTCGATCAATGCCATGGAAGCGCCATCACCTTTGCGTTGTCCCATCTTAAAGATGCGTGTGTAACCGCCGGGACGATCGGCAAAGCGAATAGCAAGATCATCGTACACGACCGATACCATCTCGGGATCTGCCAGGCGTGAACGAAGCAAACGTCTGGCGTGCACTTCACTAATGCGACCACTATGGCCCCGCTTAGCGATGGTAATCAAGCGTTCGGCGCCAGGGCGAATTGTCTTCGCCTTTGCCACGGTCGTTTCGATCTGGCCATGCCGGAAAAGATCGGTAGTAAGGTTTTTCAGTAAGGCCTTACGTGGGCCAGACTTTCGGCCTAATGTGCGGCCTCGTTTGTTATGTCGCATAGTCGTCAGTACTCCAATACATGCAGCTTTAGATCCGCAGCGGTTTATTCTTCGCCAGGTGTAAAGTCGATGTACTCCATATATTCCTTTTCTTCGAGCTTATCGATCAACTCGACCAGCGATTTCCGACCGAAGTTGCGGATGGAGAGCATCTCATTTTCGCCCTGCTCGAGTTTAAGCAGAACCTCGCCCACTTTGGTGATGCCCGCGCGTTTAAGACAGTTATACGCGCGCATACTCAATTCGAGTTCTTCAATCGGCTGATCGGCGATACGGCTGGGGATACCACCTTCTTCTTCGACAACCGGTTCTTCTTCTACCAATTCGACACCCGCCACCATCGAGAATAACTCGACTAACGTACGTGCCGACTGCCGCAAAGCAGTCTCGGGCGCCATGGTGCCGTCACAATGGATTTCCATGATCAGGCGATCAAAATCTGTATGCCCACCGACACGCGTGCGTTCGACTGAATAATTCACCCGGCGCACAGTGCTGAAGATGGCATCTATAGGCATTTCGCCAATTGGCAGTTTAGGACGGCCATCTGCTTCAGCCGGTAGGTAACCACGGCCAGGAGACACCGTTAACTCCATATCAAAATCGGCATCAGGCGAGTCCAACGTGAGCAGGTAGAGCTCAGGGTTGATGATCTCGACTTCGGGCGGTGCATTCAGATCGGCAGCCGTTATCGGGCCGGGCCCTTTTGCCTGGACGTAAACGCGCACGGGTTCTTCGCTATGCAGTCTTAGTCGTAATTGTTTTAAATTGAGAATGAGCTGCGTTGTGTCTTCGCGTGCATCGGGAATCGGCGAAAACTCCTGGTAAACATCATTGATGCGCAGCGAGGTAACCGCTGCTCCTGGTAATGAGGAAAGTAGAACACGTCGTAGAGCATTTCCCAACGTGATACCAAAGCCACTCTCCAGCGGACCAATCTCGAATCGCGCATACTGCTCTGTACTCGCCGTACATTCGATCTTGGGTAGAACAGGTTGCAAATCCTGGTTAAACACTTGGTCCTCCGTAAAATCCCCAAACGCAACAGCAAGGCGCAGGGGTAGAGCGTTTCTGAGCGAGCAGAGGATGACGCATTACGAACGCCCGGATACTACCGACTGTAGTATTCAACAATGAGCTGCTCGTTAATTGGGATGTCGATATCCTCACGGCTCGGGAGCGCTGTAACCTGCCCGGCAAGAGTCGCAGCATCTACGCTTACCCACTTGGGCGCCGTATGCCGGCCCATCTGCTCAACGAGATCCTTAAAATAAGCCGAACTACGGCTCGTTTCGTAGATACCGACTTCATCACCCGGTCGCACGGAGTAGGAGGCGATGTCAACTTTGCGACCATTGACGGTAATGTGGCCATGCGTTACCAACTGACGTGCCTGCGCACGCGAGCTGGCAAAACCCATGCGGAATACAACGTTATCAAGACGTTGTTCCAGCAATTGCAAAAGTGTGGCGCCTGTCAGGCCTTTGATTTTAAGCGCCTGACGGAAATAACGCCGGAATTGACGTTCATATACGCCATACACACGACGGACCTTTTGTTTCTCGCGCAATTGGCGACCATAGTCAGACACCTTTCGGCGCATGCGACGGTTGCCATGTATACCAGGCGGTTGGTTACGTTTTTCGATTGCGCATTTTTGCGTGTAGCAACGCTCTCCCTTCAGGAAAAGCTTCATGCCTTCACGACGACATTGTTTACATACTGAATCTGTGTGACGAGCCATTAATTACTCTATCCTCCGGCGTTCACAAAACGCAGGTTCTACCGGCCCAAACGGCAAGTAGATAAACGAAAATCTATACTCGACGTCTTTTAGGTGGTCGACAACCGTTATGCGGCAATGGCGTAACATCGGTGATGGAAGTGACAGTCAAACCGGCGTTCATGAGGGCACGAATCGCCGGCTCGCGGCCTGGACCAGGACCCCTGACAAAGATATCGATCTCGCGCAGGCTGAAGTCACTGGCCTGCCGTGCAGCATTGCGCCCTGCAAGTTGTGCGGCATAAGGTGTACTCTTACGAGATCCCTTAAAACCTGAACTACCGGCGCTTGCCCAACACAGGGTATCTCCCTGCGGATCGGTAAGTGTGATAATGGTGTTATTGAACGTAGCCCGGATGTGCGCCTGACCTCGGGGCACGATGCGACGCTCTTTTTTGGCGCCTGATCGACGGCTTCGAGTCTGTTTTGCCATAATTATGTTACTCCAACCTTTCGGACGTAGGTTCGAATGATCAAAATGTTACTGGGAACATGCCCGGCGTATTCACATGCTCAGACATGTCTAAGTTTACTTGCGAGCTCGCTTGCGACCCGGCACCGTCTTTCGAGTGCCACGTTTGGTGCGCGCATTGGTCCTTGTACGCTGACCATGAGCAGGCAGATTCAGGCGATGGCGCCGGCCACGGTAACTGCCGATCTCAATCAGACGCTTGATGTTCATCTGCGTGTCACGACGGAGATCACCCTCGACCATGTAGTTGCGGTCAATGGCATCACGTATGCGTGCGACTTCGTCAGTTGTCAGATCTTGAACGCGCTTATTTTCTATGCCGGTCAGGGCCAAGATCTCTTTGGCCGAGGTCCGACCTATACCATAAATATAAGTGAGGCTTATCTCCACATGTTTATCACGTGGGATATCAACACCAGAAATACGAGCCATAATGCCTCCGTGAAGGGTGACTGGCAACCTGAGCATTGCGCAGGGTGGGTACGTGATTCGCAATACTCAATTCACTAATCACAATGAGTTAACCCTGACGCTGTTTGTGTTTGGGGTTGGTGCAAATCACACGGACTACACCACGACGACGGACAATCTTGCAGTTGTCGCACATCTTCTTGACTGAGGGACGTACTTTCATAATGAATGACTCCTTGCAGCTGCTAAGCTAATGCTGCTTGGATAACTAAAACTCGACGGTTACAGTAAGGTGAGTATCTGTGGCGCTCCAGTGGTTACGACGATGCTGTGCTCGAAATGTGCGCTCAGAGCGCCATCACTGGTTCTTACGGTCCAGCCATCAACGTCGGCTTTGGTCATCCAGTGGCCGGTCGTGACCATTGGTTCGAGTGCCAGGGTGAGGCCGGGTCGAAATCGGATGCCGGTGCCAGGATCTCCGTAGTTGAGCACTTCGGGCGGCTCGTGCATCTCGCGTCCGACACCATGACCGGTGTACTCGCGAATGACCTCGAAGCCACGCTCTTCCACGTAGGACTGAACCGCTGCGGAGTAGTCGCCTAAGCGGTTACCGGCGTGCATCACGTCGATTCCGGCCCACAATGCTCCTTCTGCTGTCTCTAAGAGGCAGCGAGCATCGTCGCTTATCTCTCCGACAGCGTAGGTCCAACCAGAGTCGCCAACCCACCCTTGGTAGGTGACACCGACATCGATACTGATGATGTCTCCCTCGGTCAGAACTTGTTGTGGACAGGGAATGCCGTGTACGATTTCGTCATTTATCGAGGTGCAAATAGAAGCTGGAAAGCCGTGGTAACCTAAAAATGTGGGAGTGGCGTCATGGCTGCGGATGATATCAACAGCCACTGCGTCTAGCTCGGCGGTGGTCACACCAGAGCGCACATACTCGCGCATGGCCTGGTGGACTCGAGCAACGATCCGTCCTGCTTCTCGCATCTGTACTATCTCACGGCTGTCCCGTAAGGTCACAGCGGAAGGTCGTTTTGCCGGCACAAGTAATGAACGGATCATGGGGTGCGAGCGTCAGCGAATGAAACCCTCGTAGTGGCGCATCTGCAACTGAGCCTCCAACTGTTTCATGGTGTCCAATACAACACCGACAACAATCAGAAGACCCGAACTGGTAATAAGCAACTGGGAAGAGCCAAGGCCAGGCTGCCGCACGACTAAGCCGACAATCCAGGGCATGATAGCGACAAGGCCCAAGAAGAGCGCGCCGACCAGCGTGATGCGGCTAACCACACTATTCAAATACTCTTCCGTACGGCGTCCGGGGCGAATGCCGGGGATGTATCCACCCTGACGCTGCAGTGTCTCGGGTAGATTTTGCTGGCGGAACACAACATCGGTATAGAAGAAGGTGAAGGCAACAACCAGCAGGAAGTAGAGTCCCCAGTAAAGATTCGCACCGGGACTAAGGTATGTGGCGACCCAGGTGCCTATACTGGAAATCCAAGCGACAGTGGAAACCGTCATGTAGCTGGCGATAGTGCTGGGGAAGATCAGAAGTGCGCTGGCAAAGATCAACGGGATCATGCCGGCACTGTTAACACGAATGGGGATGTAACTGCTCTGACCGCCTACCATCATCAGGCGATTACCTCGCATCGTGCGTACACGCTTGCCATAACGAACCGGAATTCGTCGCTGGCCCTCCTGAACGTAGACGATGAGGAAAATCGTAGCAATGGTGAGAACCGTAAAGATGGCGACGAGAAGCACACCATTGGTGCTGGCCCACAGGCTGCTAAGGCGCGGGAACAAGCCGCTGACGATGCCGCCAAAGATGATCAGCGATACACCGTTGCCTATACCTTCCTGGGTGATAAGATTACCGAGCCAGAGGGCGACCATACTTCCTGCCACCATGGCAACGATGACATCAAGCGTGAGCAGGGGAGCGACCGAAAATCCGAATTCGGGCAGCACTCGCGCTCCGAAGGCGCCACTTGACATCAGGGCTGCCTGACCGTAACCTTGCAAGATCGCCAGGGGAATGGTCAGGTACAGCGTAAACTGGTTGATTTTCTGACGTCCGGCGTCGCCATCTTTAGCGATTTCTTCGAGCTTGGGGATAATCGGAACCAACAACTGCATGATAATAGAGGCGGTGATATACGGGTACACCCCCATCGACATCACAGAGAAGTTGGACAGGGCGCCGCCACTGAGCAAATCAAATAGATTCGCCAGGTCGCTCTGCTCGAAGTACTGAGCAAGTGCGGCGGTGTCTACACCTGGTACTGGTACCTGTGCCAAAAAGCGATACAGCACCAAAATGCCAAAGGTGAAGAGTAATTTCCGGCGTAACTCCGGAAGATGAAACGCACTACGTAAGGCAACTAGCATGGATAATGCCTCCATTCGCCGCCAGTTGGCGGGAGCGCTGAATCCTAGCCAAGATACAAGATCTCAACAGTACCACCAGCCGCCTCTATCTTTCGGCGAGCACTGGCGGAGAAACGGTGCGCTTTAATATGTAATGCTGCTGAAACATCACCATTACCAAGGATGACCACGGGCTCACCGCTAGAGCGGATCAAGCGGGAAGCGGCTAGGGTGTCAGGAGTTATCTCAGCATCTGCGGCAAACAGATCTAGTCGGTCGAGATTCACCGGTTGGTATTCGACACGGTTACGGTTAGTGAAACCGCGCAGAAGTGGGAGCCGACGAACAAGGGGCAACTGACCGCCTTCGAAGTAGGGCCCTTTACCACCGCCGGAGCGTTTATTCTGACCTTTCTCGCCACGGCCGGCTGTTTTTCCTTTTCCGGCAGAGATGCCGCGACCTACGCGCTTACGCGATTTCGTGGCGCAGGCAGCCGGCTGGAGTTCATGTAATTTCATAAGGCTTGCTCCTGGACCGTTACCAGATGTTGTACTTTGTTGACCATACCACGAATGACAGGCGTATCATCATGCTCGACGACGTCGCCAAGATGATTTAGGCCCAGGGCGCTGATGGTCCCTCGCTGGCGTTGGTTGTAACCTATTACGCTTTTTGTATATGTGATAACCAATTTTTTCTGGGTAGATTTGTCGCTCATCAGATATTACTCCAAGTGATCCTGAATCCAGTACGGTTGACTGGCAGATTCAGGAAGGCCTCGACGGCGTGCAACTTTGTCAGGGGACTGTAATTCACCCAAGGCCTGGTAAGTCGCCTTCACCACATTTAAGATATTGGCGCTGCCCATCGATTTGGTGAGGATATCCTTGATACCGGCAGCCTCGACTACGGCACGGACACCACCACCGGCAATCACGCCGGTACCGGGGGAAGCAGGTCTCAACATCACTTTGGCCGCACTGAAACGCGTAGTGATCTCATGAGGGATCGTCGTACCCACCATGGGCACAGTCGTCATCGTTTTACGTGCTTGTTCAGATCCTTTGCGGATCGCCTCAGGAACCTCGCGGGCCTTACCCACACCGATTCCTACTTTCCCTTTGCCGTCACCAACGACGACAACGGCGCGGAAAGCAAAGCGACGTCCGCCCTTGACCACTTTGGCCGTGCGGGCAAGATGGACGACACGCTCATCAAATTCATCTTGCGCTTCTCGGGAACGCCGACGGTCTTGTCTGTTAGCCATTCAAGTATCTCCTGCGTTAGAGCAGTCGGTATCAATTACCGGGATTAGAATTTGAGCCCAGCCTCGCGTGCACTCTCGGCCAGGGCTTTGACCCGACCATGGTACGGAAAGCCGCCACGATCAAAAACGATGCTCTCGATACCGGCCTCCACAGCACGTTGTCCGAGCAGTTTGCCAACTTCTGCGGCAGAATCGCTCTTATCTTTGTCCTGAATCAACTCACCAAGTGAGGGATCCTGGGACGAGGCAGCAACGAGTGTGTGACCAGCTACATCATCGATGATCTGGGCATAAATGTGGCGCAAGCTGCGATACACAGCCAAGCGAGGCCGTTGGGCCGTGCCAGAAATGCGTCTTCGAACAGTTCGGTGGCGGCGCAGACGTGCGACCGCGCGAGGGTTGGTCTTCATAATGATTCTGTCTGGATATGTTTACGTTTGGGTCAAACGACCTAAGAATAAGTCCTGTGAAACTAATAAGGCCGTTATGGGGCGGGACTAAACCGTCTTGGCGCTCTTGCCTGCCTTGATACGGACAAACTCGCCACGATAACGAACACCCTTTCCTTTGTAGGGCTCGGGTTTGCGCAGAGCACGGATCTTAGCAGCCGTCTCTCCAACCACTTCTTTATCCGCACCGCTGACAGAGAAAGAGCGTCCACCCTTTTCCACAAAAAAGGTAATACCTTCGGGTGGAGGGATGATAACAGGGTGCGAAAAACCAAGACTCAACTCGATTGCATCGCCCTGCATTATGGCGCGATAGCCGACGCCAACCAGATCTAGATTCTTGGTGTAGCCTTCGTTCACACCAGTTACCATATTCTGGAGCAAAGCTCGAGTCAGGCCATGAATTGCACGATGATTGCGCTGATCTGTGGGACGGCCAATAACGACCTGGCCATCCTTGAACTCAATGGTCATATCAGGCGAGAATGTCCGTTCCAGCGAGCCCTTCGGGCCCTTGACCGTTACGATGTTATTCTTGGCAATATCGATAGTAATTTTTTCGGGAATAACAACAGGTTTACGTCCGATTCGGGACATGAACTTGATCCTCCTGCCGCACTAAAGCGGAAAATCGGGCAGCGGCCTGACAGCAACTACCAAATGTAAGCAACAACCTCGCCGCCGACACCGGCGCGACGCGCTTCTCGGCCAGTCATGACACCTTTTGGTGTTGACATGACGGTGACGCCCAAGCCACTCCGTACCCAAGGGATGTCGTGTCGGGATGTATAAACACGGCGGCCTGGTTTGCTAACACGCTGCAAATCAGTGATGATCGGTTTGCGCTCTTCGTCGTATTTGAGGTGTAGCCGTAGTGTTGCCTGCGGCTTGGTATCGGCTACGTCGTAGCCACGGATAAATCCTTCATCTTTAAGGATACGTGCCAGCGCCATCTTTGTGTTGGAACTGGGCATCGTCACTTGTTTGTGTTTTGCCGTAATGGCGTTGCGGGTACGGGTCAGCATATCCGCAATCGGATCAGTCATCATAGGGATTGCATCTCCTCAGAGTTACCAGCTTGATTTCACAACGCCAGGCAGTCTACCACGCAAGGCCTCATGGCGAAAACAAATACGGCAAAGCTCAAACCGTCGTATATAGCCACCCGGTAGACCACCCATATTACAGCGACTACGATCTCGGACC
>PIVW01001333.1 GCA_003353825.1 Chloroflexota bacterium | reverse complement strand
GTAACGGATTGTTATTCTGTGCAGGGGCTTGAGGTAAAGATCCAAAACTTTGGAAGTTGGAGAAATTCATTGGTCCCTGCCAAGCGGGACTACCCGGCGTTACACCCGCACCTGTTGTACCTGTGGGTAAGCCGCCGAACGGTTGTGGCGCACCTCCCGTGTTTGCAGGTAAACCACCACCCGTCGCGGGGGGCTGATTGTCGCTACCATCGCCCACATACTGATTGCCACCCGTTATATCTCCATACGCTGGATCGTCGTCTGTGTAAGTGACAGGTATTGGATTCCCATCTGCATCGTAATCAACTTCGCTATCTTGTGTCGTTCCTGCCCCGCCACGATTGCCCACCGTAGATCCAGCAAATGATGTCCAATTCGGCCCCAAAGGTGCCGTGCTGCCCGTGGCGGCATGGGCTTGCTCAGGAGACATGCCATTTTGAACACCCTGCCAAAACTGCTGTGCCTTTGCATCCGCCATGCCCTGATCGGCGCCCTGGCTGATCATATAGTTGTAATACGCCTGCATTGCCTGTAGGGGATTCATGTCAACCCTCCATCGGTCGAGTAGATTTACAAAAGTCTTCCCAGCGGAACCCTACGCCGGGATCTCGCTTGCGACCCGGCGATATATCGGAATGTCTGTTCATTGTGGCGATGTTATGCGCCTGCCGCCACCCCCTCACCAACTCGACACCGGCCTCCCAGGCTTTGGGTGTCACATAGGGTATTTTTATTGCCTGCAAAAAG
>PIVW01001332.1 GCA_003353825.1 Chloroflexota bacterium | reverse complement strand
TCCTTCGAACCGAAACTTGGTTCCAGCGCCTCTATCTGGATCTGGGAGGCTACCGTCTTTTTGCCTAAATCTGAGCACACTATATATGGGCCTGTCACGCGAAATCCCAAAGAGCCATCATGACAAATGCAATTATCATTGGAGATGGGCCGGCCGGGCTGAGCGCTGCCCTGTACCTGGCCAAAAATGGCGTTGATACCATGGTATTCGGCCAGGATAAAACGGCTATGCACTATGCGCATCTGGATAATTATCTCGGCATTGCCAGCATCAGCGGTCCCGATTTTCAGAAAGTATCTCGCCAGCAGGTGACGGCTATCGGAGCCGAACTGGTCGATGCCCTGGTTACGGCTGTCGAGAAAACCGACAGCGGATTTACCGTATGTGTGGAAGAGGGCGCGAGCTATGCGGCTGATTACGTGCTGCTTGCTGAAGGCAAAGCTCGTAAACTTGCCTTAGCTTTGGGCTTGGCCGAGACCGAAGATGGCATCGCCGTAGATCAAGATTTTCACACGGAAGTGGACGGGCTATACGTGGTCGGACGAGGTGCGCGCACGGGTCGTAGTCAGGCAATCATCTCAGCGGGCCAGGGTGCTTCGGCTGCTATCGATATCCTGTCGACGCTGAATGGGTATGAGCAATATTCGTCCGTAGATATACGCTAAGGATAGACATCTACGCCAGAACCAGGTCTAGGTTTAAGACATACTCGCCGTAAAGCAGGATGTTATCCCAGCCGATGGGGCT
>PIVW01000128.1 GCA_003353825.1 Chloroflexota bacterium | reverse complement strand
TGAGCATCTGAACATAAAATCACTGCCACGTATTCCTGATGCCTGCATTTAGTAGCACATTTGACAAGCATACTATATGTAGTGTGAAGATATTCTCTCAACTAGCACCAATGGTTAATAGCCTTGTCAGCCTCTCAGTGGATAATAACATCGCCGATCAAGCCGGTCGTTGGATATATCTATACCGTCGCCAGGGCATCCAGCTTGCCTTGGCGGATACGATCATCGCAGCTACCGCTTGGGCGCATAGTCTAACACTGGTGACATCAAATACCAAGCATTTTCCGATGGAAGACATTGACGTGCTGGCTGTCAATCACTAGTGTCCTGCGATTTATGGGGGGTCTGTGTGCCTGATCGGGCTCAAGGTCATATTTTGTTCGTAACGTCGGCGTTTTTCGCTATTCACGCAAGAGGTCGCCCTGACCATATTGCGCTGGCCACAGCCATGCACTTTATTCCGAAACCACCCTGCAGCCTGATTCTCGACGCTAGAATATCCTTGATCACGGCAAGAATTTTGGAAAAAGCGCTCATTAGTGCTATAATCATCGACTAGGCCATAGTTTTTGCCCACCAGATAGGGTGTTCATCCATTCTAGCTGGGGCATTCGTCAAGGTATTCCAGCGGTGCTCCGGCCTCAAACAAAGGAGAAATCCTAAGTGACTCTTAGTGCTGTCCAGAAGCAGGCGATTATCGAGGAATACCACCTCCACACAAGTGATACAGGCTCCCCTGAAGTGCAGGTGGCCCTTCTGACCACACGTATCAATCAACTCATCGACCATCTCAAAACCCATAAGCACGACGAGCATTCCCGCCGTGGGTTGCTGAAATTGGTCGGCTCGCGACGGCGACACCTCGCTTATCTTAAGCGCAAAGATGCGCAACGTTACCAAGAACTCATTCAGAGGCTTGGCTTACGCAAGTAGTTGACATTCAGCCAGATATGAAACGAGTAGATGGGAACCTATTCACCCATCTACTCGTTTCATATCTGGCTGATCTCATCCCGTTTGGGATGACGGACAACTAAATAGACCTCTAACCACTCAACTCACTACCAATCGCTCACCCGAAAGCCGCAATCCCTCGCAGTGCAGGGTGCAGGAATTGGAAAGTGCGCCTCACGTGTAAAGTCGGACCTCTTGAGGCTCAGTTCCCAGTCCCTGACCTTGCTGAATCCTGAATTAGTGCTGATCAGCACCTGGTGATTGCTTCTGGTATGGGTGTGTCCAAACCAAGGAGTATTATGACTTACCAACAAGCACACCGCTTCGAGACAATCGTAGGCGGTCAACCGATGTTGTTCGAAACCGGTGACCTGGCCAGACTGGCCGGCGGCGCCGTAACCATTTCTGTCGGTGGCGTCGTCCTCTTGGCCACCGCCACCACTTCTAAATCACCCCGTGAGGGCATCGATTTCTTCCCACTTAGTGTGGATCTTGAAGAACGTATGTATGCCGTAGGTCGGGTACCTGGCGGCTTCTTCCGCCGGGAAGGGCGCCCTTCCACACAGGCAATTCTCACCGCCCGTCTCATAGATCGCCCTCTTCGACCACTCTTCCCCAAAGGTTACCGCAACGACGTCCAGGTGATCTGTACCGCCCTCAGCGCCGATGAAGAGAATCATCTGGATGTCCTGGCGGTCAATGCCGCATCTGCCGCACTGACCATCTCCAATATCCCATTTGAGGGTCCCATTGGCGCGGTACGTGTGGGATATATCGACGGCGAATTCGTCATCAACCCCACCTTTGCCGACATGGAGAACAGCTTGCTTGACCTGCGTCTGGCAGGTACGTCCGACGGCATTCTCATGGTCGAATCGGGTGCCCAGGAATTGCCCGAAAGCGTCATGTTACAAGCGCTACAAATCGGCCACGAAGCTATGCAACCGATTATCGAACTACAAGAACGCATGCGGGCCGAATTGGGGAAAGAGAAGATAGAAGTAGCGGTTGTGGCACCCTCTGCCGAGGCCGTTGAGGCCGTGACGGCACTCGCGACCGATCGTATCGCTGCTGTAGCGGCCGAAAGCATGGATAAAGAGCAACGTAGCGCCGCGCTCGATGAGATCCGTACCGAGATACTTGAAACGCTCGGGGAACAATACGAAGTTCGGGAAATAAAGGCTGTATTTGGCGACCTGTTTAAGAATGCCATTCGCAACCGCATTCTCGACAGTGGCATTCGCCCAGATGGCCGCGATACCAGTACGATTCGCCCCATCTCCTGCGATGTGGGCGTGTTGCCGCGCACCCATGGCACCGGCCTCTTTACCCGTGGCGAGACCCAGGTGCTGACCATCGCCACCTTGGGAACCCCGCGTGATGCCCAGACCCTCGATAATCTCTCGCCCGAGGAAACCAAACGCTACATGCACCATTACAATTTCCCTGCCTTCTCGACCGGTGAAACCTGGCCCAACCGTGGCCCCAAACGCCGCGAGATCGGCCATGGCGCCCTGGCTGAGCGAGCGCTGGCGCCCGTGCTCCCCGATCAGGCTGAATTCCCCTACACCCTGCGCCTGGTTTCTGAATGCCTCGCCTCCAATGGTTCGACCTCTATGGCATCGGTCTGTGGCAGCACCCTGGCATTGATGGACGCGGGCGTTCCCATCACTTCGCCCGTGGCCGGTATCGCCATGGGTCTTATCAGTGAAGGCGATGTGACCCAACCTGACAGCCGCTACGTAGTGCTTTCAGACATCCAGGGTATGGAAGATCATCTCGGCGATATGGACTTCAAAGTTGCCGGCACCAAAGATGGTGTTACCGCCTTGCAGATGGATATCAAGATCAAAGGCTTGAGCTACGAACTTCTGGAAAATGCACTAACCCAGGCGAAAGATGGCCGTATGCACATCCTGGGTAAAATGATAGCTGCCATCGATACGCCGCGTGAGTCTTTATCCGACTACGCTCCTCGCATTATCACTACCCAGATCGATCCCGAAAAGATCGGCAAGATCATCGGCCCCGGCGGCAAAACCATCCGCCGAATTCAGACCGACTACGATGTGAAGATCGATATCGAAGAAGATGGCACCGTCTTTGTTGCCGGTGGCGCCAGCGCCGAGAAAGCGTTGGAAGAAATCGATCTGATGACGCGCGAAGCTGTGGTCGGCCAGATTTATACCGGTACAGTCAATCGGGTCGAGGCCTATGGCGCCTTTGTCGAGATTCTACCCGGCACCGACGGCATGGTTCACATCTCGCAGTTGGCCGATTATCGTGTGAACAGTGTTGAAGATGTGGTCAAGGTCGGTGACGAGATCATGGTGATGGTGATCGACATCGATGGCGCTACACGCAAGATCAGGCTCAGCCGTCAGGCTGTACTCGAAGGCTGGACAGCCGAAGAAGCCATGGCACGCGATCGACGCCCCTCCGGTGGTGGACGCCGTGGTAGTGGTGGAAACCGTGGCCGCGATAATCAGTCACGCCGCCGCGATAATCGCAGCTAAAGGTCGAGCGACAGAATAACTGACTGTCTTGCTCTGCAAAATGACGGTTAATAACTGCAAATTATTGATTCTTAGCCCCAGGTATGGTGGATGTAAGGCTATCGCTGCCAACGTCCTCTGCAAACCATGAACGAATTCGAACCGGGTGTCGAGTATCTGGGTGAACCGGATCCTTCATTCGAGGTATCCGGCGATACCGAGACTCGATCTACATTCGACATAATGACGGATGGCCCTCTGGTGGTAGAAACACCCACCAGGGGGCATGCTATTGGGTCGGGTGTGCGCGAAATCCTGGTGACAATTGTACCGGCCCTGCTGATCGCTCTGCTGATACATCTTTTTGTTGCTCAGGCGACGCGTGTCGAGAGCTACAGCATGGAACCAACCCTATTCGAAGAGAACCGGCTGATCATCGACAAAATCTCTTACCGTCTGCGTCTACCCGAAAGAGGCGAGATCGTCGTCCTCGATGCACCCGATGGAGGCGACATTCCCCTGATCAAACGCGTTATTGGCCTGCCTGGAGAGATGATATCGATTCGTAACAGCCAGGTTTTTATCAATGACAAACCACTGGTCGAATCCTACTTGCAGACGGTAACGCACGGAGAATTACCGCCGACGATTATCCCTGAAACGCATATCTTTGTTTTGGGCGATAACCGGGATCACTCTCATGATTCTCGTTCATTTGGCCCAGTGGCTCTCGATGAATTGATCGGCCGGGCGTGGTTCCGTTATTGGCCTGTACAGAAGATCGGATTCTTTCAATCTGTGCAAAAAGGCATTTCCGGAAATATAAAGAAACCTCCAATCCGAAAAATAATAAAATCTCCTTCAATTATTTTTCGGAAGTCGCCTAACCGCAACCCTTTTGGAATAGCCAGCGCTATAGCAACGCAGGCTATTTTGCTTTGCGACCAAAAACCTGTATCCTAACGTTGCTGACATCACCTTAATCATGACACATTCAACGCAATCACGGCGGACGCTTCCGCCCGACGCCCGCATTATCCACCCCGACCAACAGCCTCAGCGCTACGACGGTGCTATGGCTGCCCAACTTCCGCGTCCTCTCGCTCCGGTGCGCCCGGTGTCCTCTGGCCCCACTATGGGACAGACTGTTCGAGAGTTAGTTGAGACGATTCTGCCGGCGGTTCTTATCGCTTTGCTTATCCATCTCTTTTTGGCCCAAGCAACGCGTGTCGAGGGCTATAGCATGGAACCGACCTTGTTTGGACATCAGCGCTTGGTAATCGAGAAACTATCCTATCGCTTCCACTCTCCGGAGCGTGGTGATATCGTCGTTCTTCGCGCCCCTGGCTATGGTCAAGAAATGTTGATTAAGCGGGTTATTGGCTTGCCGGGTGATCAAATACGCGTGCAAGATGGTGAAGTGTATGTCAACAACGTACCCTTGGATGAGCCTTACCTGAAAAGCTCGACGCGGGGGCAGGTTTCGCAGACGCTGGTCCCCGAAGACTCTGTTTTCGTCATGGGAGACAATCGTAACAACTCCAATGATTCTCGGGCATTTGGCCCAGTGCTCTTTGAAGATATTGTAGGACGAGCTTGGGTTCGCTACTGGCCTGTCACCGACGTCGGTATGGTTGACTGACCGTGAGGGCGTCGGAGATAGATTCAGCAATTCGGTAATTCGTTGGGAATCAAATATGGATACCCGTTGGTCATCCACCACTAAACTCATTATACTGATTATCGTCCTGATTTTTTCAGCCGCCGTGCTGGTGAGGCTGGAACAGGCGATTCTGCCTTTATTGCTGGCATTTGTCCTGGCATACCTGCTGAAACCGGCGGCAGACTGGCTTATGAGACGAACGGGATGGCCGCGTGGATTTGCCATCATCGTCATTTACCTGATTATCCTTTTTTTGTTGATTCTGATGCCATTGGCAGTGACGCCAAGTTTGATATCAGCCATCTCTAGCATCAATATCGATATTGAGTCCCTAAACCCCCTAGAGTCGCTCAATTCTGATGTCCTGGTACTCGGTCCTATTGTCCTAAATTTGGGCGAGGTGTTGCAACAATCCCTTCAAGGGCTCCAATCCTTCATTACACCATTTGCCTCGGGCGCTGTTCAGGTCGTGGCCGGTGTTGCCACCAGTCTTTTTTGGATCGTGTTTGTCTTTGTGGTGGTGTTCTGGCTGATCAAGGATAGCTACAAACTCGAGGGTTGGATCGTCAGCCACATCCCACCTGCCTATCAAGAAGAGATATCGCTTCTCTTGTCCGAACTGGGTATGATTTGGGGGAGTTTCTTCAGGGGCGAGCTTGTGTTGGCTATCACGGTGGGGTTTATGGTTTGGATCAGCATGGCTGTCCTAGGTATCAATAATGCCCTTTTACTTGCGATCATCGCCGGGTTAATGGAATTCATACCCACGATTGGGCCGGTTATCGCCGCGATTCCTGCCATCTTTATCGCTTGGTTTACGGGGTCTAGTTGGCTGCCGCTCAGTCATTTTGTTGTCGTACTACTCGTCATTCTTGTTTATACTTTCATTTTTCAGCTCGAGCAACTCTATCTGTTACCGCGCATCGTAGGCAGGCGGGTGCGGTTACATCCTGGTGTTGTGTTCGTAGGAACCATTATCGCGGCAGTCGAGTTCGGCGTCTTAGGTGTGTTATTGGCGGCGCCGGTCATCGCCTCGGTACGCCTTTTTGGCAATTATGTCTACCGCAAAATGCTCGATCTCGAACCCTTCTCAACCCTGCCAGGCTCAGATCCTGTTGCCATCGAATGGCGAGGTATGATACGCGGCCAACCGATCACCGCCATCTTCTTCGATCTCGACGGTACGATCATCGATACCGACGATGATATGATCGAGCATGTCGCTGATAACATGGGTCATTTGCGGAGGATATTCCCCGGACGCAATCCGCGCCCCTTTCTCCGCCATCTACTAATGCTGGGCGAAGGGCCTATCAATCGGGCCCTGACAACATTTGACCGCTTGGATATCGATGATGATCTATTTCGGTTGAACGACTGGATAAGGCGGGCATTGGGATTGAGTCGTTCTGACACGATGGCCCTGATCCCAGGGGTCGTGTCCACTTTAGATGAACTCAAGAAGTCATACCGGCTGGCTATTGTAACGACACGGGGGCGCACAGTTGTTGACCGTTTCCTGGAAGATAGTGCTTTAGAGCACATGTTCGAAGTTGTAATTACACGTGATGATGTCCGACGCTTGAAACCCCATCCCGAGCCTGTATTGCGGGCGGTAGAATTGATGGGATTGGAAGCGGAACAGTGTGTCATGATTGGAGATACCAGTGCCGATGTCCTGGCGGCGCGAGCGGCAGAAGTGCATGTCATAGCTGTTCTAAGTGGGTTTGGCCAGACCCAGAATCTAGAAGATGCTGACATAATTCTCGAAACGACATCGGAACTAACCGACTGGCTGTAGCTCTTTTTCGCCTACTACAAACCCAACGGATTCCTTCTGCGGCGATGAACTAACCCACATGCACACCGAGCCACACGTTGTCGATCAACCTCGCTCCGCCAACCTGTACTGCTATAGACACCAGCACCGGCGCCGAAATCTGGCCTTCGATCTCGTGTAGAGTTTCCAGATCGGCGATGCTCACGTACTCTGGATGTGCCACAGGCTCTGCCGCCAGTTTGTCTGATATCAGGGCGCGCAACTTGGAGGCGTCACGTTCGCCCGCTTTGTATGTAGTGCCGGCGGTGGTCAACGCTTCAAATAGCACAGCCGCTCGCTCTCTTTCGTTTGCTGTTAGATAACTATTGCGAGAACTCATAGCCAGACCGTGGCCTTCACGAATAGTGGGGCAGATCACCAGGTCGATATCAAAATGTAGGTCGGATATAAGACGCCGTAAGAGAATAGCTTGCTGGGAGTCTTTTTGGCCGAAGTACGCTCGGGATGGGCGCGTGAGATTGAAGAGTTTGGCAACAATGGTGGCGACACCACGGAAATGGCCGGGACGCCGAGCACCTTCGAGTACCCCTGATAGCTCGACCAACTCGATCCAGGTTTGATATCCGCTGGGATACAATTCATCTGGCGAAGGCACAAAAACCATGTCGACACCTTCGGCGCGCAGCAGGTTCCGGTCCCGGGATAGATCGCGTGGGTAGCTGTCTAGATCTTCCTCTGGCCCAAACTGGCTGGGATTAACGAAAATCGTGACAATTACGATTTTGTTTTCAGACCGGGCGCGCCGAACCAAAGAGAGATGTCCTTCGTGTAGATATCCCATGGTGGGCACCAGTCCAATGGAGTCGGCCACATCGCTGCGAGTGCTCAACATCTCGCTTATGGTAGTGATAACTTTCATCGTATTGATAACCGTATCTATTCTGTCAATGCTGGGCGTAACGCACTCGGGTTTAGTTGATCTACACTGATTTTGGGCTGACCATAATGATCCTGATTTTCAGAGTGCGTTGCACCCTGAGGTGCAAGTGCTGACATCGGCGCATACAGTGCCGCCAGGTCGCTGGAGAGGTGGGGGGCGTGTTCTGAAGTAGAAAACTCGTGGGCTCGAACATCATCGCAATACTGGCCGACCGCCTCCTGAATAGCGCGGCCCAGTTCGGCATAACGTCGGGCGTGTTTTGGCTGGAAAGACTCGAAAAGGCCGAGGATATCATGCAGCACCTGCACCTGGCCATCGCAATAAGGTCCGGCTCCAATACCAATGGTGGGGATCGATAGTTCGGCTGTCAACATCGCCGCCAGTTCCGCGGGGATAAGTTCCAGTACGATGGCAAAGGCCCCGGCATCAGCGAGTGAATGTGCATCAACCCGCAGTTTTTCCGCCTCCCTACTCGTTCGTCCCTGAGCACGCCAGCCGCCTAACTGATTCACACTCTGTGGTGTCAGACCGATATGGCCCATGACGGGGATACCCACTTGCACAATTCGGCGTACGGTCTCTGCCATGTGGGCGCCACCCTCCAGCTTCACGGCCTGTGCCCCGGTATCTTGTATGACTCGGCCAGCGTTTTCCAGCGCCTGTTGAACCGATATCTGGTAGGTCATGAAAGGAAGATCGGCTACGATGAGGGTGTCTGGAGCGCCGCGCACAACCGCGCGCGTGTGGTAAATTATCTCCTCCAGCGTGACGGGCAATGTGGTCTTATGACCCTGAATGACCATGCCCAGACTGTCACCAACGAGCAGCATATCGACACCCGCTCTGGCGGAGAGCTGCGCAGAGATATAGTCATAGGCAGTGAGCATAACGATGGGCTCGCCTTGCTCCTTTTTTTGTTGGATATGGCGAATGGTAGTTTTCATGGTTGGCTCCTAACGAAATCAGGAGATTGGGAACAAGAATGAGCGTTCGCATCATCTGACGTCATGGGTGAGAAGATCTCAGACATTGCTTTAAGTGTCTGGTCTGATAGCTTGTTTTGAGCCGCAGCAATGGATACCGTAGCATGCCCTAGCCGGTTGTAGAGATCTAGAGCATCCTGGCTTTGGCCGGCGAGATGCCGCTGATGTGCTCGAATCGTTCCGAGATCACCACGGCTGATCGGTCCGGTAAGTGCGGAGGGCAGACCTGGTGAGGCCAGGTTTGTGATAGCCCCCTGCGTCAAGGGTAACAACGCTTGCACAGCCTGTTCAGACGAAATGCCCAGGTCAGTGAAAATATCGACTGCCTGCGCAAAACAGGTGACCATATAATTACTTGCATACACCGCGGCCGCATGATAGAGGGCTTTAGCAGCATCTGGAATTGGCAGAGGTCTACCATCGAGGGCAACAATCAGGTCATACAGGATGGGGAGCAGATCTGGATGACCACTGACTCCGAAATAAGTACCGGGTAAAGAACGGATCACGGTTTCCGCATCTGTCAAGGCTTGCAACGGGTGCATCGTGCCCGTGAAGGCGCCCGCTTTGGCAGCATGCTGTAGAACATCTGTGCCATACAATCCCGAATGGTGGACTACACCCGACCCCGCTTGCCAGTCCCCGGCCCCCGTACTGTCGATTTCTGCGATGGTATCATCCGGCACGGCAATCAGGATGAGATCGGCGCTTCGAGCTAAACTGCGAATGTCCGGCAGGATAGCGGCGCCGGTTTCTGTCCGGATAGCCTGGCCGCGTTCGGGAGATCGTGTGTAGATCGCTCTGATCGTATAGCCGGCACGATATGCGCTCAGAGCAAGCGTGTTACCCGCACGCCCGGCGCCGATGACGGCTAGAGTGGGTAGAGAGCGTGTTTTTCGAACCCCTGAAGATGGTTCATGCATGGAAAGAAGCGTGTGCTTAATATGTTGGTTCGGATAGTCAGTGTGATTTCGACCACCAAACCACAGGCGCGCAGACCTGTGGTTTGGTGGTAAAGTAAATATTCGCCGTCTCGGTCTGCGGAGATCCGAGCGAACTGATTGCATTTGCGTTTAGAACAGCTTGCTGCCTGTTAAGGTCAGCAGCAAATACAATGTACCAGATACCAGTGCGGATTTCAAGTAGGGAAGCTGACAGCCAACTATTCCAATTTGGGTCGACTAGAGAGAATAATGCACGCGGGCCAAGCCGATTTAGGTCACATAAAACCCATCGAGCACACCTTATCCAACGCTGCATGCGTTGCCTCGGTTCATCGTAGCGATTGCTAGCTGATAGCGAGTGGGTTTTGTAATATTATGCAAAGTTATGATATTATGCCGCCATGTTTGAGCAGTTAGAATTGAAAGAAGTCGTCTTGCGGAGGAGCGTATGCAGGAGCAAGTAACAGCTTATCTTGAGTACCTGGAAGTCGAGCGCGGCTATTCTCAGAATACAGTGTCGGCTTACAGAAATGACCTGGGACAGTTCCAGACCTACCTGGAATCATTGGATCCTGCCACTCGTCCCCGTGGTTGGGGCAATGTCACACGCGATCACATCGTCGGCTACATGCTAGAGATGAAAGAACGCGAATACGCTTCGAGCACAGTGGCGCGCAAAATTGCCGCGGTTAAATCTTTCTTTGGCTATTTAGTCGACGAAGGTTACTTGCGAAAGAATCCCGCAAATGAGCTTGAATCTCCAAAGGTGGAGAAACATCTACCTTCGGCCATCGGTCCTGAAGAAATCGAACGACTGCTGGCGGCCCCTGAAGGGGATACACCAACTGCCTATCGAGACAGGGCTTTGCTGGAAATGCTATATGCGACTGGCTTACGTGTTAGTGAGCTGGTTTCACTTGATATAGCTGACGTTAATCTGCAGGCAGGCACTGCGCGTTGCATGGGGAAAGGGAGCAAAGAGCGTGTGCTTCCTATCTACGATCAAGCACTTGTCGTCGTTGACGCCTATATAACTAAGGGGCGTCCGGGGTTAGTCCACAACAATCCTGAAGAACCAGCCTTATTCCTCAACCGACGTGGTCAGAGGCTGACGCGGCAAGGGCTGTGGTTGATCATCAAGCGCTATGTCGAGAAGGTGGATATCCAGGGCAATGTCACACCTCATACCTTACGTCACTCCTTTGCCACTCACATGTTGCGGGGTGGAGCTGGACTACGAGAGGTGCAACAAATGCTGGGGCATGCCAACATCTCTACAACCCAAGTATACACCCAGATAACCAACGAACATCTGCGCGAAGTTTACGACGATTCACACCCGCGCGCTTAATCCTACCATATGGGGTAGCTTCAAGTCGCTGTTAATGGACTGAACGCTACCCTTTTTGATGAAACAGACAGCCAGTGAACCAACAGTTTTCTCGCCAAGATTATAATGATTCTGCCGCCGCCATCGGGCAACAGACCAGACATCTTCCCAAGGTGGCGTTAGTATTGGGGTCGGGTTTCAGCGACCTGGCCGAGGCCATCGAAGACGCCGACATCCTGCCCTACGAAACTATCCCCAATTTTCCCCATTCCTCTGTGGAGGGTCATCAGGGTCGACTTGTGGTTGGGGGCCTGGAGGGCCAATCTGTGTTGGTCATGCAGGGGCGAGTCCACTTCTACGAGGGGTCGAGGCTCGAGCAAATTACCTTCCCCATTCGCGCCATGCGGGTATTGGGAATCGAGACTCTTGTTCTCAGTAATGCCGCCGGGGGACTCAACCCCGCTTTCCAGCCAGGGGAACTGATGCTGATCGAAGATCAGATTAATCTTTTGGGCATGGTCGGAAACAATCCCCTCATGGGAGCCAATGACCCCGACTGGGGTCCACGATTCCCTGATATGTCGGCTTTATATGATCGGGACTTGCGCAAGTTGGCACTCTTTGTTGCGACTGAAATGGATATGGTACTGCACCGTGGTGTCTACGTCGGTCTTTCCGGGCCCGCATTTGAAACCCCCGCCGAGGCACGATTTCTACGGTTGCTGGGTGGGGATGCTACGGGGATGAGTACGACCAACGAGGCTCTGGTTGCGCGCCATTGTGGTATGCGTGTTATGGGCATTTCCGGGATATCCAATAGCGCCATTGATACCATCGATAGTGACCGTGAGACGACACATGAAGAAGTCCTGGAAGCAGGTAAACTCCTTGTGCCCCGTTTAACAGCGCTGTTGCGGGGTATACTGGCTCGTTGGGATGACGTGACGTGACAGTTTTTTTGCAGTTTATAGCCGATAACAGCCAATACGTTCATGCACTGGCTGGTTTAGTGGCACTTTTTTATTTGCGTCGTGCCTTCGTTGCCCGGCGTGAACGCCGGTCAGCGATCTTCCCATTAGAGCGAGAAGTAGCGATGGGACGCATTTATCGGACATTTGGTGTTGCAGTCCTTTTGCTGATCATTATAGCCAGCACTTGGGCTGCCGGGAATCTGCTGTTACCACAATTAGCAAGAATAGAGGGGATCACGATGCCTCAGCCTGACGATATTCTTGTTCTGATCGATACGCCCACGCCAACATTGCCGGCCCCTACTGCGACACCGACGGCGACGCCAACAGTGAGAGCTCGTCCGACGCGTATACCACCCACCGTACAGGTCTCGAAACCGACCCCGGCAGTGATCCCTCCCTTCTGCCCGATCCCGGGCGTAGACATTACCAGCCCAGGTGATGAGCAAGCAGTGACAGGGCAAGTTGCCGTCGCCGGCATAGCGAACATCGAGGGATATCAGTTTTACAAACTGGAGTGGGCTGCAGACGCAAATCCTGGTGTCTGGAACTGGTTTGCCGGTGGCGAGCATCCTGTAACTGGCGCTGTTTTGGGCACGTTCTCTGCCGATTTGCCATCGGGCCGGTATTCAATTCGATTGGTTGTGGTCGATAACACAGGTAATTACCCCGAACCATGTATCGTCCACGTAAACGTGCCCTGATCCCATGGTTCCACGAGTCGTTCGCCAGATATTTGGGGTGATAGCGTTGTTGATGTTGCTGAGTCCGATATCGGTGTGGGCTTTTGAGGAGGAAGTGACGTGGGGGGCGATGGGTGGGCCGGTTG
>PIVW01001331.1 GCA_003353825.1 Chloroflexota bacterium | reverse complement strand
CCACTTGGCCAACAGACGCAGTATGACTGAATCTTTAACTCGACGGCGAAGAATCTCTTTTAATGGAGAGTGTGGAATGGTATCAAAGTAACTCCGTATATCCACATCCAGCACCCAGCCACCGTTGAACCCTTTGAGACCTTCACGCAGGGCGTCGAGGGCCTGATGGGTTGAACGTCGCGGTCTAAAGCCGTAGGAGCAATCCAGAAATTCTGTCTCATAGATCGGCTCAAGCAGCATCACGACCGCTCGCTGCAACACCTTGTCCGCCACAGTGGGCATACCGATGGGACGAGTTTCCTTCTCGTTTTTCGGGATATAAACCCGTTTTACCGGAGGCGTTCGATAACGCCCACTCTTGGCCAGTTCCAGCAATTCGGCCAGATTGGCTTCGAGGGTCTCGGCATACTGAGCTACCGTGACCCCGTCAATACCGGGGGCACTGTCCCTTTTGACACGTGAGAAGGCCTCTCGCATCCACAGCATATCCAGATGGTGACTCAGTGTGGTCAGAGGGCTGTCCGTATACTTCCTCGCCACATACGCAATGTGCTCCTGCCTCGTTCGCACGCTGGTTAGCGGCCGTTGCTCCGCTGCGTGTCGGCCAGTAGCATGATCATGTCCCGGTCGTTCCCCTTGGCTACTCACAGGCTCCTCCCGAGTAGAGTTACCCTGCTTTCAAACGCTACTATGAGACGACTAAGACGACCTGACAATCCTTCCCGACATCCTCGCTTCGGACTTGGAT
>PIVW01000628.1 GCA_003353825.1 Chloroflexota bacterium | reverse complement strand
CCTGGCCGTACATCGCAGAGGTGATTGCTGAACGTCGCAAGGGTAACGCTCCCCCTCCAATTCCGCTACCTGCTGCTTGAGGATTAGCTGATTCGCAGGGGG
This sequence comes from Chloroflexota bacterium, assembly GCA_003353825.1. Next base: position 2,993 of record PIVW01000628.1, on the reverse strand, counting down.
GGAGTGAACGGTTACCAGTGGATCCGGCAACAAATCAGCTCTTCGTCGGTAGCCGCGACAGGCAGAGTATCTTTGTGTTGGATAGCGAAACGGGAGAAGAACTTGCCAGGTATCAGCTTTCAGGACCACCCTTTGCACTTGCTTTCAATACTGACACCAGACAATTGCTAGCTGTGGATGCAGTCAACGATCAATTGCTGGTGGTCGATGTCGATGAGGGGCAGCAGTTAGGTAGCTTGCCACTCGCGCGCCAAAATGCAGATCATGGCGGACAAGGGCTGGCTGTTTGGGACAATTTCATCTATGTGGCCAGCTACGAGGAGGGATTGCTGGAGGTCTTCAGTGGGGGTGATTGCATTCTGCCCACGCCTACGCCCAGCGTCACCACCACACCAACACCCAGAGCCACGAAAATATCGACAAAACAACCGCCAACAAGGACTGGCACACCAACGCCACGTCCATCGGCAACACCAACGCCTTCAGCGACGCATACTCTGAACCCAACCGCTACCTTTACGGCCACATTCACACTGATTCCCACCAAAACACCTTCGGTCACATCAACGCCGACCCAGTCTCCCACGGCCACGCCATCACCAGTAATCGAGACTCAATCAGTCATCGCCAAGATCGAGATCGTGTGGTCGCATGGTGGAGCGTCCGTCACAGAAGCGCAGCTGGCAAATATCACCGCCCACTTGTATGAAGATGAGTTGTTTAATCCCGTCGCCTGTGATTTCGAGGCGCCAGTTCGCCTGTGGGCGGCCATCAACAACGCCCCTGCTCGGCCCATTGCTACTGGAAAACCCCGGTCTGTGCGCGATCATGGCCACACCTATCGGGTATGGGACTTCAATGACGTTGATGTGAGCGCTGCCAATGATCCGGCTAACAAACTGAATTTCTTTCTCACAGTGGATGGCTATGAAACGCTACGCAACATCTGGACGCATGGTGCAGACGCGCTCACCCGGGCGCCAGGCCAGGATATCCCCTCTGCCACTACCACCGCAAGCCGTGCTGCGGTAGACGCCAAAATCGAGATCGTATGGCCCCACGGCAATGCTCCAGTAAGTGAGGCCAAGTTGGCTAATCTTAGCGCCTTCCTATTCAATAAAAAATCTGATGTGGCTTTGGCGCCAGGTGTTTCACCACAGCCACATCCTCGCCTGCACTCGTCTATAGACAACGGCGTGAATGGAGGGCGCGCGGCGGCCGTTTTAGGACAGCCACGTACAGTTACCCAGGGTGATCTTACCTGGCTCGCTTACGATTTCAATGATATCGATGTCTCGACTGCCAGGGATCCGGATCACCATATCTATTTCTGGGTCGAGGTGGACGGGATTGCCACCTATCCCAACATTTGGACACATGGCGCTAGTGGACTTACGATTGCACCAGAGCAAGATGCGCCGATTCGTAGTTGCCGCTAAGGTCTTAGGACAGAATAACATGCGGAACTACGTCCTAAATTGAGTGTAGACTCCCGCATATTATTGAATTCTCCGTCCTAAGTGAGGTATGTATGGAACACTGCGATTTTCTGGTTGTCAATATCGCTGAACTCGCCACTGCGCCTGCCTCCAAACAGGCGCGGCACGGACCGGCTATGTCGGAGCTCGTTCAGATAAAGGATGCCGCTCTCGCCGTAGAGGGGGGAAGAATTGCGGCGGTTGGACCACGACGGCAGCTAGAGACACAGTTCCAGGCGGTTGAGATCGTAGATGTTGGAGCGAGAGCAGTTGTCCCTGGGTTTGTGGACCCGCATACCCACGCTGTGTGGGCCGGTAACCGGACAGGTGAGTTCGAACAACGTATTACCGGTGCCAGTTATATGGAGATCATGGCGGCGGGAGGTGGTATTCTATCCACTGTGCAGGCGACACGCGCAGCAGATCTGCCGCAGCTTATGGCAGAGACAGGGACCCGGCTGGAGCGCATGCTGACATACGGGACAACGACAGCAGAAATTAAGACCGGTTATGGGTTGGATCTGGCAAACGAGCGCAAGATGCTGGATGTCATCCATATGCTGGGCGCGCAGTACGATTTGGATTTGGTGCCGACTTTTCTTGGCGCACACGCTGTACCGCCTGAATACAAAGGAAACCCCGACGCTTATGTGGATAGTGTCGTTGAGGAAATGCTACCTGACCTGGCGACCATGATCTACACAGTCAACACGGAGACGGTGGGGAGTTATCGGCAGGGCGCTGCGCAGTTTTGCGATGTATTCTGTGAACGAGGCGTTTTCGATGTGGAACAAACTCGACGAATACTCGAGGCCGCTAAAGGGCATGGTTTGGGGCTCAAACTTCATGTAGATGAGTTCGAACCAATGGGCGGGACCAGTCTGGCGGTTGAGTTAGGAGCGACATCGGTCGATCATCTTGTGCGCACGGGGGACAAAGAATTACAGTTGCTTGCGGGGTCTGCAACCATCGCTGTGGTACTTCCAGGCACGCCCTTTGGCCTAGGGCAATCACACTATGCCCCAGCGCGTAAGCTTATCGACTACGGTGGTGCTGTTGCTCTGGCTACTGATCTGAACCCTGGCACCAGTTGGTGCGAATCCATGCCAATGATGATGGCGCTGGCAACCCGCATGATGCGCATGACTCCGGCTGAGGCGCTCACGGCCGCAACTTTGAATGCGGCCTATGCTATCGGACTTGGCCGTTTGATCGGTGCCTTGGCGCCCGGTTATCAAGCCGACTTTGTGATACTCGAAAGTGCCGACTATCGAGATCTAACCTACCGCTACGGCACGAATCCGGTAGCCACTGTCTACAAAAAGGGAAAGCGCATTCAACCTGTAGGATTGAAAAAATCAGAACTATGAAAGCTCATTCGGAATTTGCGTGGCTCCACTAGAAAGGCATGATTCGTTTGCACGACCATCACGCGACACGCAACACGCGACACGCGACACGCAACACGCAACACGCAACACGCAACACGCAACACGCAACACGCAACACGCAACA
>PIVW01001330.1 GCA_003353825.1 Chloroflexota bacterium | reverse complement strand
TGTCAGGGTCATGACAAGATGTTTGGGGCCAGAGGCATCTGCCGTGATGTAGGGCAGGTTGATCTCGGTCTGCATCATTGTCGAAAGCTCGATTTTGGCTTTTTCAGCGGCCTCTTTGAGACGCTGTAAAGATTGGCGGTCGCTGCGCAGGTCAATACCTTGTTCTTTTTTGAATTCGTCAGCTAAGTGACTGATGATATGCTCATCAAAGTCGTCACCACCTAAGAAAGTATCTCCGCTGGTAGCACGTACCTGGAAGACACCTTCACCAACATCCAGGATCGAGATATCAAAGGTGCCGCCGCCCAGATCATAGACCGCGATGATCTCGTTGGCTTTCTTATCAAGGCCATAGGCCAGCGAAGAAGCTGTCGGTTCATTAATGATGCGCAGCACTTCCAAACCAGCGATCTTGCCAGCATCTTTGGTGGCGTTCCGTTGGCTGTCATTAAAATAGGCTGGAACAGTGATAACTGCCTGGGTGACGGTTTCACCCAAATAGGCTTCTGCATCGGCCTTAAGTTTGCTTAGGATCATCGCCGAAACCTCTGGCGGTGAGTACTCTTTGCCGCCCAAGACCACACGGATATCGCCGTTGGGCGCTTTTTTGACTTCGTAGGGCACATGCGCGATGGCATGTTGTGTCTCGGGGTCGTCAAATTTGCGACCGATAAAACGTTTGATCGAATAAATCGTGTTCTCAGGGTTAATGACCGACTGGTTGCGCGCAACCCGCCCGACTAGCCGTTC
>PIVW01000627.1 GCA_003353825.1 Chloroflexota bacterium | reverse complement strand
GAATGAGTCTTCCTCTGGGCTCAGGCCGTACGAGTCGAAGTATTCTCCACACCCATCGGCATCCAGGTAGAGGGCCACCCAGTGTCGACCGGGTTTGTCGCGAGCATCCGTGTTGCAGACGTAGGCGCTCGGGCAGGTCACGTGCGTGTCGCTCAGCCGATCGAAGGGGTACACGCCTCGAAACACCTCTTTGGTGCAGCCATCCTTCTGCAGTATTCTGGCTATCTGTCGACTGTCCATGATGTTAAGCACTGTAGTCAAAGAGTACGTCCCGATTCTTGTTTATTTCTATGAGGTTTTCAAATTCGGCATAGGCGATGACGTTGATGGTGTTGGGTAGCGGCTCGGCAAAGTGTATCTCCAATCTCAAGTTGCCTTGCTTCTTCAGGTTCAAGTGACTTCCCGGCTCGGCCAAGTCGGGGGTCAGGTCATAGGCGAACAGAGTGTATCCACGACCGTACTCTTCTCGGCTGATTTGGTTTCCTTCGTCTTGGTAGGCTTGTCCAGTGCCCGTGAACAGATTCCAGTAGCTCCTGATGTATTTCCCTCTTCTAAAATTGAGGTCCAGCGGCTTTCCCACCTGTTGTCCTTCTCTGTACAGGGTCAGTGCAGTGGCATTGTAGTGTTTAAAGTTGTAGGGGTTCTTCACATACGAGCCATTGTAAGCATCGTTGTCCACCATGCCGATGATGATACGTTTCGGTAGCTGTCCGAGAAACAGGTTTTCTTGGTTGGCCATCAGGTTGCCTCGCGGTACAGAGAACACCTTAGTATCCACTCTTCTGATAAAGTATTTGGCCGTCGACTTCTCCAGGGCATGCTTGTGTATTTTTTCGACAGTGTCATTCAGTTTGATCTGTCTCACAAACAGCTTGGCATCCACGATTTTGACTTTGAATGCCGGGTTGTCTCCTCCGCCCATCAAGGCGAAGGCATCTTTGTGGCGCACCAGTCTGATCTTGATTTTCACTTGATTCAGCAAGCATCGGTCTTGCATGAACATGTCCACATGCAGTTTGCCCATCATGTCGACTTCCTTGCTGCGTGCGGTCAACTGCTGACGTGCCCCCAGTCCCAGGTTTTCTTCACCGTTCTGACTATCCATGTGTTCTGCCGTATCCTTGTACCACAAACCGGCCGTCAACTGAGACTTCTTGGCAGCTGGTCCATAGCTCAGCAACGTCTCCAGGTAGGCGCGGTACGGGTAGGCATTGTTCGAAGGGGTGACCAGCGTGTCGTTGAGCGATACATCCACTTGGCTAAAGAGCGAATGCATCCACAGATTCACGGGTCCCACAGGGTCAGCTGCGTCCACGTTGGTGCCGTTACCACGCGTCACCTGCGCTTTGATGTAGAGGTAGGTGTTAGCCAAATCGATGTAGTCTTGACCGGCACTCATCACGGCAAATTCGATGGGTCCGGTGTCACTGATGGTGGCCACTGTACCGTACTCTACCCAGTCTCCATGCTCGATTTCCAATTGTGTCATGGGCACGCTGAACAGATCCAGCTCCGATTTGGCACACGGGCACGAATGTGGCTCGACGAGGGCCATGTTGCTGTTTCTTGTTTATCCAAAGATGTCTGCTCGTGATGTGTTCGCTCGATTCCTCCGACGTGAACTGACACGTTTCTTATGTGCTTTCTTTTTTATAGGCTTGCTGATGCGGCGTTTCTTTGCCGGTTGGCCGGGCGGTGCAACCTGCTGCAATGCCTTGGTGACGAGATCTGCTCCCATTTGTTTCAAACGTCGCTTTGCTGCTTTCTTCACATTTTTGCCTTGTATCACATCGCCGGCAATCTGCATGCCCGTCTTCAGAGCTCTCTTGCCCAGAGCCTTTGCTCCTCGTTTCAGCAAAGGGGTCACCGTCCTCAGCAGTCCGCTCAAGATGCTACCTAGGCCGTGTCCCCGTTGTCGTCGTGCCCCCATAAATACGGGCAGACCGTGACCCGCTTGATGCATGTAATAATCTTCGTACACTCTCGGGTTTGGCTGGCAGCAATAAGGTGGCACTCGGTTCATCCGCGACATGGTGGGGTATCAGAGAAAGCGAGACAAATGACGTTTTCTAAAGTGAAGTGTCACCACGACTTTCCCACGTTCGAATGGTACGGGGCGGCCGGTGTCGTCCCTTATATCGATTTCCAGCGCATCAAAATGTTTCTTCTGCACCGAGAGGTACTGTACGTTTTCGTACGACCTCGTGACGAACTCGCCGTCTTTCCCCGTGATCGGTACTATTCTCAACAGCGATGCATGATGGTCTCCCACGACGCGAGGTTCTGCAATGTCGGTATATGCATACATCGAGTAGAAGCCGCGATTCATATCTACCACCTTTCGGGCCTTGGTGGTTTGCCTGATGGTAATGGTGTCGAGGCCCAATATGTCTTGCATGCCCGGTTGCATCATCAAGAGGGTTCTCTCATCCAAAAGTATGGTGACTTTCTGCTTGATCTCATCGTATTTCAACTGTACAGCTCGGTCTTTGGTGACTTTTCTTACTTTGTGATTGATGGCATCTATCAGGTCTCGAATCGAAGGGTAGAATCCGGCATTCAGATACAATCTCTTTTGAGCGGCATAATTTCCATCTTCATCCATGGTGAGCACCACCATTCTGGTATCTTCACTTCCAACATTGTACCACGTATGTGGGTACTGTATTTCCACCAGACCCATTTCCCAGTCACCTTCCAAGTCGATGGCTTGCGGCAGCCTAGTCACATAGCGAGACAGTGTATTGTCGGCAAAGTACTCCATCGAACTGTTGCTGGGTAACGTCAGGTAGAAATCCATCTTCGTTCAGTTCAAAGGTTTGTGCTTGATGGTCGGGTTAGGCAATAAATATCCTAGACTGCTGCTCAACAGGGCGGTCCACAGGGTGTTGTTGGTACTCTTCACGGTCAAGTTGTAGATGCTGGCCAATTAGAGTTAGTTTATCATGACAGCTATCCAGCCTATGTAATAGCAGATATTGAATTTCGGCTTTATTCTCAAAGGATGAAACCTGGCACCGTTTGGATTGCTGACCATTTATTTAAAGAACGGGCATGGGATAACGACACCAAGGATATGAGGACATTTTTTGATGAGATA
>PIVW01000127.1 GCA_003353825.1 Chloroflexota bacterium | reverse complement strand
GATATTTGCTGAGATTGGAGCACTGGGAAGCATAAATACGAGTGCGCCACACCCCTAAACAGCGAAATTCAAGGAAATTCAGGAGGAATCCTGAGAAAATCATAAATTATTTGAATTTGTCACGCTGAAGGTATTGTAGGCTGCAATTTAGGCATATTCCCTCAAAATGGCGAAGGTATTGTAGCAATTGTTCCAAGCCTGCGCTGAGAAAATCAAGCCCTGTTGGGCAGGCAGCAGTACTTACGCATGAATATTGCTCATATCCATGAAAGTGCAATACACTGAAGTATGGCCGTTATTATCCTGTATTCGGTTAATCTTATCGCCTGTAAAACGCTCGGCACTGCACCCGACAAAACCTGTTCAGATACCGCCGCCTGTAAAATTGACATAATTCCAGTATCGGAACATGATAGTAAGGTACATTTCAGACGATGACAATTCAGACGATGACAATACGCTCCACACAGCCCAAGTACCTCGAACTCGATCTAGAACCTTACAGCGGCCGTTATATCGCCCTGGTGGAGGGCCAGATCGTTGCGGTCGGAGATAGCGTCGATGCAACGTTTGCACGCGCCAAAATCGCCCGCCACCAACGGCCTCCGACCATCCTCAGCATCGATGCGACTGAAGATGTTTTTGATAATAAGTAGACAAGTAAATGCGTAGACCAGTAGATAGGTAGGCCAGTAGCCCAGGATTGGCCGCCCAAGCGAGCATAACTCACTTCGCAATTTCACTACCAAACACTTTTCTATAGTGTCACCCCTTCGAGTTCCTCAGGGCAGGCTCTGAACGGGTCAAGCACACAACTCACATGATCACGAAACACCAGTGAAGGGTCTCGCGGCACGTGAATCGCCAGATTCTTCGCTAAAGTCGGCCTCATGAACGATGTTTCAGCACCAAAATCCGTGTCTTTTTTTGATGTATGCCGGCTTCGAAAACCCGCTCAGACATGTCCTGAGTGAAATCGAAGGAAAGACGGTTGATAGAAGTGTCCGGTGGAGAATTCGCAATTCCAATGCTATCCTCCCGCTTACACAACCAACCGCACGCCCTCAAGGCGCATCACACACTATTGGCGATCGCGCCTGAAAGCGTGTTGGTTGGTGGTGCGATACGAGATCTAGTGCTTGATCGACGGGTGAAGGATTTGGATTATGTATTACCGGCCAATGCACTGACCACAGCCCGACGATTGGCGAATACACTGGGTGGGGCATATTATCCGCTGGACGAAGCACGGCAAATTGGGCGAGTTGTATGGCGCTGGTCGAGTAAGGAAACATTGAGTATTGATGTAGCACTCACTCGAGACGGCAGCCTTGATGCAGATCTGGCGGCGCGAGATTTTACGCTCAATGCCATTGCTTTACTTCCGAACGGAGAGCCATACGATCCCTTAGGTGGGCGAAGCGATCTTGATCAGCGCTTACTTCGCACATGTGGCACAAGCTCCCTGATTCAGGATTCGATCCGTATACTCAGGGCCATACGGTTTCTCTACACATTTCACCTGCACCCTGCCGCAGGGTTGGATACACTCGTACGGCAAGCCTCCTCCGGCCTCGCAAGTGTCAGCTCTGAGCGCCAACGAGACGAGTTGTTCAAACTATTTGCTCTGCCCGATCCACACTTTGCTTTCTTGCACATGCACTCGTGGGGAATCCAGCAACAGTTGTTTCCGTCGTTGGTAACTCTGTACGATATGGCCCAATCACCGCCGCATGTTGACAATGGCTATGAACATTCCCTGGTGGCGTTACGTGCGATGGCACGAATCGACAGATTACTGCGTAAAGATGTCACGCCTGCTGATGTCGCAGAGGCGATACTTCTCGACAAATTGGGTCCCTTCCAGGCGCAACTGGATGCGTATCTGTGCCATGAAATCGTTCAAAATCGACCTCGTTGGCTGTGGCTTCGATTTTCAGCTCTCGCTCACGACTGGGGCAAACCTGCTGTGCGAAGCGTTGAAGCCGATGGCCGCACTCGCTTTCTTGGCCACGAACACGCCAGCGCTCATCTCACAGATGCCTGGATGGACCGGTACCGCTGCGCAACCAATGAGATGACATTTGTCCACAATGTATGTGCAGGGCATATGCGTCCCTTAAGCCTAAGCCGCACAGGTCTCCCACCCAGCCGCCGCAGTATCTACCGGTTTAATCGTGATCTCGGCGACGTAGCCACAGGTGTTATACTGCTGCACATGGCAGACTATCTGGCCACCTATGGACCCACGTTAACACCCGATCAACTGGAAACGCATATGGACCTTGTGCTGAGTTTGATGGCGCCTGAGTTTTTGGATGACGACCACGGTCCCGTGCCCAAGTCCCTTCTCGATGGTAGGGAATTAATGGCAGCCTTAGCATTACAGCCTGGCCCAATCATCGGTGAGTTGCTCGAGCAGTTGCGCGAGGCTCAAGCTTTGGGTATGATTGCAGACAGAGAGAACGCGCTCGCTTATGTCAGGCAACTTATGCAAGCACGGCGAGAAGGGGTACCTTAGACAAGAATATTGCTCTATCTGCCTATCGGGATCGCTCATTGGTTTGTCTGCACCTGTTTTCTAACCTATAATCGCCAAAATGACCACCTCCGTTTGTCTCTATCTAGGGCTATTGGATGACCCCGAAGCGCACCTGAATTACGCGAGTTTCGAGAATCGATGCTACGCGACGGTCGCGCGCGAATCGATTCAGCTATCTGAGCAATCGGTCTTTTGTCTCGGCGGCCAATGTAGCAGTTGCCCTCGCTATATGGCGGTCCATGGTCCGCCACAGCCTGAACCCACTATAGAGACGGCGCCCCTGCCTGCAGCTTACCCTCCGCCTGCAACTGCTCAAGTTCAGCCCCTTATCCAGCAGACGCCCACCTATGTAGCCATCGCAACACCCGTTCAACCGGCATCTGGTCGTGATTGGTCGATGGCTGTAATTTTAGGAGGAATGCTTGTAGGCATATTGCTGTGCGTGGGTGCTTTTGCCGGGTATTTCAGCTTACGAGCGTTAGTCACGACAGCCCTGCCGCAGACAGCGACACCGGTCGCCGTGGTAGTCGTCTCACTTACACCAACACCAACGCTTTCAGGCGTGATCGTCGTCATTCCAGTACCTTCTAACACCCCGACCCTGGCCAGTGACGCCATCCCAACCGTTTTGCCGACGGTTACCCCTATACCTGGCGTGGCCACCGATACACCCATCGTAATCGCACCAACCCCCGGCTCAGCGCTAACGCCGACCTTAGTGTCCACTCCGACAAAGCGCGCAACACCCACCCGTCGTCCACAACCGACAGCGACGCGCCGTGTAACTGCCACCCCCCGCATAACACCCTCGCGTACATTTACGACTGTCCCCGTTTCCATTAGCTTCACTGCATCTAAAACCAGGATTGCAGAAGGGGAATGCTCGATCATCCGCTGGAACGTGAAGAATGCAAAAGAAGTGTACTACGAGGGCAAAGCGGTCGCAGGCGTTGGCAGTAGCGAAGAGTGTCCGATTAAGACCACAGCCTACGCCCTTTCTGTGGTTGATCTACGTGGCCGAACCACCAAAAAGACGCAGACACTTTCAGTCATCAAAGGATCACCGTCGCCCACGGCATCGCCGAGTGCGACCTGGACGCCATGGCCCACAGCCACACCTTCGCCCACACTTACAACAACCCCTTCCAAAACCCCGACGCCTACAGCAACGTTGACGCCAACCGTCACACCAACGAGCACCGTCCTTCCCACATTCACGGCCACACCCTTTAACATCCTATGGAGCGCATCTCCCAGCAGTTCGAGTGGAACGGACCCGGAGGTGACCATCACCTTTACCAACTCGAGCAGTGTAAGCGACTCGCTTGCTCTCAGTTTCGATAGTGTAGAATTGCCTAATGACTGGGGTGTAGAGATGTGTATCAATGGTGATTGTGGTTCAAGCAAAACGACGCCTGATCTTCAATCTGGGACAAGTGTGGGAGTAACCGTCAAGTTCTCTTTACCCGGTGACGCTACATCAGGTGAAAGCGGTTCTGTTAGTCTTCATGGTAGGTCAAGGGAAGATCCCTCCTATACCATTTCTGTGCCCATTACAGTGGAACAGCCTTAACGTGAGATCATGGAAGTGCAGATCGCCATAGCAAAAATACACAAATATGCCACCAGTGAATCGGGCGATACTGTAGAAACAATAGAGCGGCCTCATGGGGGGATCTCTGTTGTACTTGTTGATGGTCAACGTAGTGGTAAATCTGCAAAAGTGATCAGCAATCTTGTGGCGAGGAAGGCGATATCATTGCTTGCTGAAGGTGTTCGAGATGGCGCCGCCGCGCGTGCGGCACATGATTATCTGCGCACACATCGGCGTGGGCAGGTTAGCGCCGAACTGGTCATTCTCTCCGCTGATCTCGAAACTGGCACGTTAGTGATATCTCGTAATACCCATGCCCCCGTTCTGCTCTACCAGAACAGCCATTGGCAGCTACTCGATGATCCAGCCAAGGCAGTGGGGATATATGCCCGAACAAGGCCACAGATCGCTGAATTGCCATTACGGCCAGGGGTCGTTGCCATCACCTTCAGTGACGGTGTGTGGAATGCCGGCGAGCGGCGCAGACAATTGAACAATGTCCTGGAAACCGTTGAGAGCTATCCTCTAACCCTCAGTGCCAAAGCGTTCGCCGACAACCTTTTGGCGCATGCGCTACAGATGGAGGAAGGACGCCCTACCGACGATCTCACAGTCGTGGCATTTCGTGTCGTCGGTCTCGATATCGATAACGTGCGCCGTATGAATATCAGCCTGCCGATCGCATCACGTGTATACGATGCCTGGCAACATTGAGCGTTACATCCAGCGAATCCTGATGCGATTCCCGGGCGATGATCTCGGAACTCGACTGACGACTCAACGAGAAGAGCGCGCATATCGTAGACGCCGGGCCGTTAGGCAATTCTCGCATCGTATGCGCGCTGCTGGTCTTATAGGCGCTATCTTCATTCTCTTGTTGGTCCTGGTACTAAGCTTGTTAAGATGGCGTGTCGATCTGCCGCAATTTCAGGTGGCGGCCAGAGTTCTGTTCGTTATCGGTTGGCTGTATCTGGCTCTATTTCCACTGTTGTTCGCATTTCGAACACACTTAATTGCGTATCTGCTCCAGGAGCACTGGATTTGGTTGTCGGCTTGGCTGGTATTGCCAGTCGATTATTTTGTAATACGTTTTGGCATCGGCGCTTGGCAGTGGATCCCCATTTTTTTCTTCGGGTTGCTCCTATTGGGCAGAGGTTTGTCTGATTGGCGGAACCAACGCTTCTTAACAGAACTCGAAGCGAATCAATCGCTTTGGGAGCGACTGACGCCACTCGGCGTGTTGGATTTGCTTTTGCTCGGATTTTGGAACAGCCAACGCGATCAACCAACTTAGCCAAAGTCGTATCAAATCCAGCGGTCTTGTTACAGTTCGACAGACGATGGCCCAGCATTTTTGAGTGAAATTCTCGATCATCGATCATCGAACGTCCGTCGCCATTTGCAACTTCCCCCCAGATCATCGCCACCAAAAAAAATGATCCACATCAAGATCGTAGGTATCTGCGGCAGCGGTAAAAGCACGTTGGCGCTGCACTTGCGGGCGATGGGGTACGAAGCCCATCAGATAGCGCAAGAACATTCAGGTGTGCCCGATCTCTGGCTGCGACGCAACCCGCCGGATGTCCTGGTCTTTTTGGAAACGGGGGGCGAAGCAGCGCGAGTTCGCTATCCTCATCTGAACCTCACCGATACCTATCTGGACAAAGAGCGAGTGCGGCTGGCCCATGCCCGAGAGCACGCTGATTGTCTGGTTACCACTGACGATCTTAACCCCGAACAGGTGCTAACTCAGGTGCTGTCCCGCCTGACTGAACTCGGCTTCGCAAAGCCTTAGTGCAAGGCTGCATAAGCAAAGATGCAGTTTGTAGTAAGCGCTTTAGCGCTTTTGTGCACCTGTCACGGCGATGAATCGCCTACTACGAACTACGTAGCTACTTGCGCCATGATGAACTAGACATCTACAATATCTGCGTAAGCAACCCCCCCTGGCATGACAGTGTCGCAAATGTCGGTGTCACTAACTTGACACGCCTTTCCCAACACTCCTATAATCCGTAGGTTTGCGTCGCCAATGATGTTCGGGAGCGGTCCCATTACCGCAGCCAATTCTCCAGACGCATTTCTTAAGGACTGTCCATGCCGTCGCGAAACTCCATTCTATTAATTGTCATTATTCTACTTGTTGGTCTGGCACTGTTCGTTGCCCTGCCTATCGAACATCCCGACTGGTCCAAAAGCGCACTCACCCCGCATCAGGAATTGGAACGAGCGTTGGAACTCAGGTTGGGTCTCGATCTCCAGGGCGGGACTCAGATACAGCTCGATGCCGTGCCAATGAGCGGACGTGACGTTTCCTCAGAGGACATTGATACGGCCAAAGTCATTATCGAGCGACGTGTCAATGGTTTGGGTGTCGCCGAGCCCCTGGTGCAGACCAGTGGCGACCGCATTATCGTCGCCCTCCCTGGCATTGATAACCCCGACGCAGCGATCGAGACTTTACGTGGAACCGGTCAGCTAGAGTTCGTGGATTTCTCGAATGCACCTCCCCTCATGGGCGCGGGGAGTCGGGTTCTTACATCCCTTAGTGCCGGCGAAATCGTTACAGATACCGCCATCTATGAGACCGTAATCACAGGTGACCTTTTGCGCTCTGCAGATGTCACGCTAGATCCCAATACACAAGTTCCCATTATCGCCTTCGAATTTAAACCCGAAGGAGTAGATATTTTCCGAGATTACACGAGCAGCCATATCGGTGACCGTCTGGCCATTGTCATGGATAATACCGTACTTTCGGCGCCCGTTATCAACGACATCATCCCCGGCGAAGGTATTATTCAGGGTGATTTCACCCTAGAAGAAGCTCGTAATCTGGCCATTCAGATGCAATATGGTGCACTGCCCGTGCCGTTAGAGGTTGTGGATGTGCGCACGGTAGGCCCCTCTTTGGGTGAGGATTCGGTCAACTCGAGTGTACGGGCCGGTATTATTGGTGTGATTATCGTACTGCTCTTCATGCTAATCTACTATCGATTGCCCGGTATCTTTGCCGATCTAGCATTGCTCGCCTTTGTCGTTCTCAACCTGGCAGTGTACAAGCTCACGCCGGTGGTCCTCACTTTGCCAGGTATCGCCGGATTTTTGCTCACCATCGGCATGGCTGTAGATGCGAACATCCTGATCTTCGAGCGTATGCGTGAGGAGTTGCGGGCTGGACGCTCACTCAACAGCGCCGTAGAAGTCGGATTCTCACGCGCCTGGACATCAATTCTGGACTCGAATTTGTCCACTCTCCTCATTGCCTTGATCTTGCTGTACTTTGGTTCCAACTTCGGTGCTTCCGTTGTACAGGGGTTTGCCATCACCTTGATTATCGGTGTACTGATCTCCATGTTCACCGCCGTTGTAATCACCCGAACTCTAATGCGATTTGCAGTGTCTGTCTTTGGCGATAGACTCAGCAAACATCTCTCTTTGTTTGGCGTGTAATCCATATATTTGCACTGAGAAATTAACTTCTTGCCGATCTCAGCCATCATTCAGAAAAGCAGGTCAGTAAGTTATTCTGTCCCAAGACCCTATTGCCACCGCAAACTCTGGCCGGATATCCCACATGTACAAGCTTATCAAGTATCGCCGTTACTATTACCTGTTCTCCTCGCTGATTATTCTGCCCGGTCTGTTGGCGATGATCTATTCGCTGGCCACGATCGGTTCTCCCGTTCATGTCTCCATTGATTTCACCGGCGGGAGTTTGTGGGAACTACGTTTCGAGGAAGCGGTCGCACCTGGCGATATCGTCAGACTCTTTGCCGACAATGGTGCTCCAGGCGCGAACGTCAATACGATTGGTGATGACCGCACATTCGCCATACGTACCGAAGAGATATCGCCTGCACAAAAGGTTGCTTTGCTGGCAGTTCTGACAGAGTCCTTTAGTGGCGCACCTGAGGAGCTACAGTTCCGTGCCGTAGGGCCAACTATTGGCCGTGAAGTTACGCGGACGGCGTTTATAGCCACGATTCTGGCAACACTTATTATATTAGGTTTTATCACCTGGGCATTCAGACAGGTAGTGCATCCTTTCCGCTTTGGCGCCGCGGCCATCATTGCCATGCTCCACGATGTGCTGATCACCATTGGCTTCTTCTCAATTATGGGTCTGATTGCCGGTTGGGAAGTCGATGCCCTCTTCCTTACGGCGATCCTGACGGTGATCGGGTTCTCGGTGCAGGATACTATCGTCGTATTCGACCGCATTCGTGAGAATTCCAGACGGCATCGTGGCGAGGATTTCGAAGTCATCGCCAATCGTTCGGTTTTGGAGACCATGCAGCGCTCGACAGCCACGCAGATCAATGCCATGTTTGTGATGATCGCTTTGCTTCTGTTTGGTGGTGTGACCATTCGCCACTTTATTGCTACCATGCTTGTGGGGCTGCTCAGTGGTACATACTCATCGATTTTCCTGGCCACACCTCTGTTGGTCACCTGGGAGAAAGGTGGATCGAAGTTTTTCAACCGCAATAAGAAACGCCGCCAGAAACCTGTTACGGCCTGAGTCACGAAACCAATGAATTCGTCGGCTTAAAATCTGAAGCTCTCTCAGGTCTGTGTTCAAGTATTGGGCTAGTTTATCATGGTGCGCGGTTCGTAGTGGGCGATTCATCGCCGTGACAGGTGCGAAAACGCTAAAGCGCTTACTACAAACTGCCTCCTTACTTATGCTGTTTTGTACTAGCGTCTGAGGGGGTTTTGTGCTTTATGCCTGGCTTGATCCCCTTGGGGTGTTCCGCCTGATCGCTGCAGCTTTGGTATTGCGTACATTGAAGCATGCCGGTTTTTCGAATTTGAGAGGTTCAGCATGCGTGCGTTGACGCTAGAAAATGGCGAGTTACGATTTCGTACAGAATACGAACTCCCTGAACCCGGGCCAAAAGAAGCCCTGTTACGGATGCGGGTGGCGGGAATTTGCGGCACCGATCTGGCGTTGGTTTCGGGTTATAAAGGGGGCTATAAGGGTGTGTTGGGGCATGAATATGTGGCTGAGATTGTAAAGGCGCCCGATCAACCACAGTGGGTCGGGCAACGGGTGGTGGGCGAGATCAATACTACGTGTGGGAATTGTGATCGCTGTAGGCGGGGATTGACTACACATTGCGCCAGACGTAGAGTGCTGGGCATCCTCGATTGGGACGGTGTATTTAGCGATTACTTTCTAAGCCCCATCGCAAATCTGTATCCCCTACCTGATTCTGTATCCGATTCTGTTGCAGTGTTTACCGAGCCGCTGGCCGCCGCTTACGCCGCTCTGCGAGATCTACCGGCTGATGTCGGGGATCAAGTCATCATCTTCGGAGCCGGACGCCTGGGGCAATTGATAGCTTTAGTGTTCAAACAAGCGGGCTATGATCCTCTGTTGATCACGCGTCATCCCCAGCAGGTTGCAGTTGCCAGTCACTTTGGTATTCACCCGGCGGCGAAGCCAGCAGCCTCTGCTTATGACATCGCCATCGATGCTACAGGAGATGCTGCGGCTCTGCCAGAGATATTACTACACCTGCGCCCGCGAGGGGTATTGATTCTGAAGACGACCGCGACCCAACCCAGCGTTCTGCATTTATCTTCGGTTGTTGTCGATGAACTTCGCCTCATCGGTTCGCGCTGCGGTCCCTACCCACAGGCAGTCGCAGCCTTGGCCACCGGGACCGTCGATCCCACCCCTTTGATCTCAGCGACTTATCCATTATCTCAAGCATTGGTCGCCTTTCAACACGCCGCCAGACCTGGCGTATTCAAAGTATTGCTTCAGGCTGAACCTTCACCTCTTGGCCTTTAGCGTGCTATAATCCCGCCTGCCGAACCATTTCGGGTTCGGTAATACTCTGTATTAAGGAGAGCTTGACACTATGCGTTTACGCTATCCTATTTTAGTCGTATTGATGTTTGTGGTCATCGTTGGCGTATTGGCGGTGGTAGGGCAGATGCCTTCTGCTGTCACGACCGGCGAAACAACCACGCCCGATGACGAAATCGCTTATGTGAACAGTGCCAGCCGTGCTCAGGTCGTCGATCCATACACTGCCCCTGGCAACCAACCCTTCCAGTGGACATCTTCAACAGCAGGGTGGACTGATATCGCCCCCCTGGACGCCAACGGAGATGGTGTCGATGAACTCGTCGCTATTGGCGGTAACCGAGTGGAAATCCTCACGCCTTATACGCCATCCGGGTCTGTGCCTCCTCAGTTCTCACGAACTATTGGCAGCGGATTCTTTTACAATTGGGTTATCGCCGGAGACATCATTCCCGGTGACAATCGCCTGCCTGAGATCCTGGTGCAGCGTACTGACAATCGAAACAATTCGAGCCACAGTATTCAGATTTACGATAGCAATGCAGCCGGCACAGTGTGGACACAGGTATTCGATCAAACCTACGGTAGCACCTGGCTAAACATTCAGTTGGGTGATGTCGACGGCCTGGAAGGAGATGAGGTCGTCATGGTACGCAATGTCGATAAACGTCTTCTGATTTTCAAATATGCGTCTAGCAGCAACTGGCCTACGATTTTTGAGCGCACCTATGGTTACTCCTGGATTACGATGAACGTAGGTAATTCGCATGTGAATAACGGTGCCATCGATGATATCCACCTAACTCGTTCGGGTGTTTTAGGCGTCCTCAACTCGTTTCTTACATTCCAGTATTTTAATAATAACGTGTCAGATGCGCCTAATGGCAGCGGCATCTATTTTCCCGCATGGAAATATGTTGCATCGGGAGATGTCAACTTGAGTGGTGATGAAGAGGTATTCATGGTGCGAGATCCACAGCAGGATAACGGAGTCTCGTTGCTCGGACTCAACTGGGGTTCAGATACCATGCCCTCTGCCTGGACCGAAGGACTAGCAGTTGGAGGTCGCAACCTTCAACGCGTGGTTATGGGCGACACCGACGGTGATAAAAAGGACGAAGTCGTGATTGCGACCACCTCCGACTATCGCATCTATACCGAACCTGGATCGAATCTCAACAACAATGGTATTAATCCCGCCTCCTTCCGCCTGCCCGTTTCGATCACCCTTGGCAATTTCGATGGTAGTGGCGTCAGTTCCGAACCGGCTGAGATGCTGGTGAGCCCCACTTCGTTGTACTTTGAAATGACCCGTAATGAAGCCAATCCTTCGTCCCAGACAATTGACGTTACCAACATCGGTGGCAGCGGCAATTTCGCTTACGATGTCACCTTGGAAAAGAATAGTAGTTGGCTAAGCGTGAGCCCATTCGATAGTGTCACCCCCGGGCAACATACGGTGAGTATCAATGGTTCTGGTCTGGGCGCTGGGCTCTACGAAGACACGATCATAATCACCGCCGTCAGTTCAGAGGTTCTCGAAAGCCCCCAAAGTATACCCGTACAACTCAGGGTCAAAGCTACAGGCCCCATCCTGCAAGTTGAACCTGCTAGCTTAAGCTACGAAATGAATTTCGGTGGTGTGCCCCCACTGCCGGTCGGGATCAGTGTCAAGAATGTGGGCGATGGTGGTTCCAGGTTTTTCAAGATTGAAATCACTACTGATGATGGCGCCAATTGGATTAAATCGGATAGCACGAGTGGCTGGACAGATGACGAGGTCACGATTACGATCGATCCCAGTGCTTTGAGTTCAGGGCAATATTCAGGCAATATCCGCTTCGATGCCGGCGTTGCCGAAGGTAGCCCTGCCGATGTACCGGTGAGTCTCAAGATCGATCCGACCGGTATGGAAGTGACACCTACCAACATCTTTATGCAGGCATTTGTCGATCAACCTTCTCCCATGGCTGAGGTGCAGATCGATCAGGCCGTTCCCGGCAGTGGGGCTATAAAATGGTACGCCTATGTCGTTCCTTCCGGGGATTGGTGGGGAATCCAGGACGCGTATCGGTCCGGTAAACTCACAGTCGCACGGAGTGATAAGGGCTATGTGTTTACTTCGCCGAAGGGCAAACAGAGCATATTGCAATATGTACCCTGGGTTGTACTTACACCAAACAATGGTATAACACCCCGTACGATACAGGTTTCGTTGGATATGGCCGAGGCCCCAGTAGGTGAAAGTCGAGTCACCATTTTGATAGACGGTGGACCTGACACCCCCAACCGTTTCCAGGGCGTAGACCTTCGCATTCTCGTTAGTGACGGTGGTGTTTGGTTACCATCTATCGTACAAGAATAAGCACTACTGCAATAACACGATACGTTGCTCAGCCTACGAATACGCCTCCGCCGTGCGGGGGCGTATTCGTAGGCTTGCTTTTGTCTCTATCACTCAACCCACCTACTAGCTTTGGCAAAACATCGGCCACATCCCCGCGTACAGTCACATCCGCTATACGATCGTATTTCGTCGGCTCAAGATTGACCAATATCAGCATGGCGCCACGCCGCGCTGCCAGGGCCGGTAGATCTGCGGCGGGCATCACCTCTAACGATGAACCGGCTACCATCATTACATCGCTTCGCAGTGCCTCTTCCTGAGCGTGTACAATCACATGCTCTGACAGAGTAAAGACACACTCATTCAATGTGTTAATGATTTGGCAACACAGCTTGATCTCTGTAGCACAGTAATTTCAATTGTAGAGCGAGTGCACTCTCTTCACAGCCAAATTTGGAACTGCTGGATCTGAATCATTTTGACAGTGGACCAGCACTATTGTACACTACGAAATATAGAATTGTCAGCATTATTCAAGTCAGGCTTAAACGACGACGAAATATCGCTTTTGCTAAAGCGCAGTATCTTCTCAATATTCCGGGGCACTCGCCGAATGAATTCGGGCTCTGAGGGCGTACCGCCGAAC
>PIVW01000626.1 GCA_003353825.1 Chloroflexota bacterium | reverse complement strand
CTTGGATATAGCTTGGCTTGCGAATGCTTCTTCACATCAAGCAGCTCGTCATCAACACGACAAAACAATTCTATGATAAAATCTTCAGTAGACATCGGGTTCTCCTTGCTGGGTCAGGGCTTGATACCTCCAGTTTAGGAGAGCTCGATGTTAATTTCAAACTAGCACCATTGGTTAATATATAACCACTACCACCATGGAGATAGGCAGGGGACTCATATCACTGCACGAGATGGACGTCGTGCACCGTGATGTGAAACCCAGCAATATCCTCTTCGACGAAAAGGGTCAGGCATTGTTGGCGGATCTGGGCCTGGCGCAGATGCCAAGCGGTCCTTCAGGTAGGTCGCGGGGGAGTGAGGCCGCGTTTCATCCGGGTACGCCCGATTATAAGAGCCCTGAACAGGTTATCAGTCATGCCGCCTTACCCCCGGCCTCTGATATCTACACGCTGGGCAGCGTACTGTTTGAGATGCTGTCATTGCGACAATATCGTGGCGTGCGTCCGGGAACAGCACTGACGAAATACCGGAAGGATGCGCCAGAGTGGTTGGCAATGCTGTTGAAGCAGATGTTGTCCAAAAACCAGGAGGAGCGGCCATGGGACGGAGAGGAGCTAGTGGAGCGGTTACAGGAGCTCAAGAGAGAGGCTGAGGAACAGGCGCGCAAGGAAGCGGAAGCAATAGCAAAACGTGAGAAAGAAGAACGTGAACGAAAAGTGCGTGAAGCCAGGGCGAAAAAGGAGGCCGAGGAGAAAGCCCGGCAGGAAGAGGTTGAGGAAAAGTTACGGAAGGAAGCGGAGGCAAAACGTGAGAAAGAAGAACGCGAACGAAAAGCACGTGAAGCCAGGGCGAAAAAGGAGGCCGAGGAAAAGTTACGGAAGGAAGCGGAGGCAAAACGTGAGAAAGAAGAACGTGAACGAAAAGTGCGTGAAGCCAGGGCGAAGAAGGAGGGCGAGGAGAAAGCAAAACGTGAAAAGGCAAAGCGCGCTCGAATAGCACTACGGAAGAAGTTGAAAGTGCCGGAAATGGTGAAAATACCAGCAGGTGAATTCCTGATGGGCAGTGATAAATCGAAAGATGCGGATGCTGGAAACAGTGAAACACCGCAACACACCGTGCATGAAGCTGCTTTTGAGATCGCAAAAAACCCGGTGACGGTGGCGCAGTTTGAGGTATTTATAAACGACTCAGGCTACCGCACCACCGCCGAAGAGAAAGGCACTGGCTGGGGATGGGCCGGCAAGAAGTGGGCTGAAATAAAGGGCGCCAATTGGCGGAATCCCCGAGGTAGGGGTAGTGATGTGAGTGACAAGGCGGAACATCCAGTAACGCAGGTGAGTTGGCAAGATGCAGTGGCTTATTGCCGCTGGTTGAGCGAACAGACAGGTCAGAATTGGCGTTTGCCAAGTGAAGCCGAATGGGAGAAGGCAGCTCGAGGACCAGATGGTCGCAAGTATCCATGGGGTGAAGAACGACCAGGAAAGACACTATGTAACTTCGATGGTAATGAAGGAGACACAACCCCGGTAGGAAACTATCCCAAAGGAGCGAGCCCATATGGCGTGCTGGATATGTCAGGCAATGTATGGGAATGGGTAGCGGATTGGTATGCCGGTGATTACTATGCGTCGTCGCCTAAACGTAATCCGTTCGGTCCAGAAACAGGCAGCTATCGCGTCTTGCGGGGCGGTTCGTGGCTCAGCAGCGCCGGGTACGTGCGCTCCGCCTGCCGGGACAGCTACACCCCGGTTGGTCGTGACAACCTCAGGGGGTTCCGTCCCGCCCGCTCCTGATTCTGAAATGCTGGGTTCTGGTTTTCTGAGATTCTGAACCGGGGGAGGGCGACTCTGCGAGTCGCTCAAAGGGGGTGTCCCCCCTTTGGTCGCCGAAGGCGACGCTCCGATCGTAAGCGCCGTTTCAGCGCAGTTGGTTCGATCGTCATGCAAAGACTTAATGAATAAATTCAATCCTGAGGCCCTATGGCCGAAGGTCGGCCTGCGTCGACCGGTCATCGCCGAAGGCGACGATCTGATCGTAAACGTCGATTTAGACCGTTGGTCCGGTTATCATGCAAAGGCATCTTCACAATAACTCGGGGGATCAAACTCGTCCACGTAGGATCAGCGGGCCATTATCACCGAAAGTTACGGTTTTGAAATGGTATCAGCCTTATGCATCAACGTACTCGTAGGCCTAAAAAAGCCATCCCAGAATCGAGACGCAACCAACATCTTCCTATGCTCGCACATAGACATCTCCAACCTCTTCAAAAACTTGCTGAAGACCGAGAGGTGGTGTCCTAGATAGACAACCATTGCGGGGAATGAAGCGCTGTTTGTTGTCTGGACTGTGCCCTTGAAGCTGGCTAGGCCCCGCCGCTGCCGGAACTGCCCAAAACTATTTGACGATATACCCTGAGTGGGGTATGTTTGTGGCATGAAAGTAAAAACATCTGTTACTCTATCAAACGAATTAATAGAAGCAATTGACCGGTATGGTCAGCCTTACAAGAACCGGTCCCATTTTATTGAAGCGGCAACTTGGGCGTTTGTGAAACAGATTGTCAGAGATCAACTAAATACTCGCGATCTTGAGATTATCAATCGCAATGCAGATCGATTGAATGCGGAAGCCCTGGATGTGCTAGATTATCAGGTTCAACCGTGAAACGAGGCGAACTGTACCGGGTAGCTCACCCAAGTAATGATCCGAAGAAATTTAGAGTATTTGTGATTGTGAGTCGCCGGGCATTGATTGATTCCCGTTTTTCAACGGTGATATGTGCGCCGGTTTACACTACTCATGATGGATTGGCCTCTCAGGTGGCAGTGGGTATTGACGAAGGGCTAAAACACGAGAGTAGCATTCATTGTGATGGGTTGGTAAGTCTGCCTAAATCAATACTCACGCACTATGTTGGGACGTTGCCATCAGATAAACTTGTCACATTGGATTATGCCCTTCATGTGGCATTAGATTTACGGGATTAGACGCTAACGTAAAATGATCGACAACTTTTTGTCGATGTTTTTGGTAGGTGGTAGGTGGTAGGTGGCAGGTGGCAGGTGGTAGGTGGTAGGTGGTAGGTGGTAGGTGGTAGGT
>PIVW01001329.1 GCA_003353825.1 Chloroflexota bacterium | reverse complement strand
CAAGTAGCAGGTCGCAGGTACAACTTCGCTTGCAGACAAGGTTGAACTTGCCACTTGCAACGTGCCACTTGCCACACACATCGACAAAAAACTGTCGATGATTTTGCGTAAGCGCCTAACGATATTCCTTGCTTCTCGCTCCAGACAATTAAGAAGACTCACACAACTATGTCATCACAGACCGAAACCCTTATCGTCAATGGCGCTGCCGTTCATTATCAGAAAGCCGGGGCAGGCAACGCCCTGGTGTTCATCCATGCAGGCATTGCCGATATGCGTATGTGGGATGATCAGTTCGCTATCTTCGCCAAGCGTTACCAGGTTGTCCGCTTTGATGTTCGGGGCTATGGCCTATCGCCAAACCCAGCCGGCACGTATCAAGATCATGAAATACTACGAAAATTGTTGGACCATTTGGGGATAGAGCGAACAACGTTGGTCGGGTGTTCGATGGGCGGTAATATCGCCGTCGATTTCACATTGGCATCCCCCGAACGCGTCATTGCTCTGATCACGGTGGGGTCCGGGTTGGGGGGTTTCGAGGGCAGCGACCAGGCAGAGATCATCCAAAGCTGGTCGGAGCTAGAGACCCCGTACGAGGCCGGCGATATGGATACCTGCGCCGATATCATCCTTAGCCTATATTTCGCAGTTTCTGAGAAAGAAATCGAGCAGCGCATGAAAAATAACCCGAAAGTATTAGTGGATTCTGACGAATACTTGTTCTCAGCCTATCTGAAGCATTAGTCACC
>PIVW01001328.1 GCA_003353825.1 Chloroflexota bacterium | reverse complement strand
CTTAGGCTCTGACAAAACCGTCTACGACCTCAAAGGCCGCCCGCCCGCCAACAGCGAAGGGTTGTCAAGGGGAGCGTTGCTTCATGTTGCAAAACGTGGGTTGCGTGCACCAGGCTCTGGTCTCCAGCGGCTGCGGTTATCTCGACTTCGAACCTGAACTGCGCGCCATCCAGCCCGACATTTTTATGGTGAACGAGGATGGCAACACACTTGACAAGCGCAAGCTGGTAGAGAGCCTGGGCATCGAGTACGTGGTACTGCAGCGCACGCCTCATGACGGCTTCCTCCCCCGCTCCACCACAGACCTGCGCAAGATCGACCAACTGTCCTAGCGCATCGATCTGACCGGCGGCTGGCTCGACCAAAGCTTTTGTCTCCAAACATCATCCTGGCTCAGTCATCACCCTCTCCATCGAACCCACGCTCGAATTCAACGAACGCAGCGTGGCTCCTACCATCAGGCGCTTGGGCCACCAGCACCCGCCGCACGGCCATGAAACTATGGGGCAATCGCCTGCCGGCCGAGGATACCCACAACCTGGCCTACATGCTCTTCTACTGCGATAATCCCCCCGGCGCCCAGGATATCTCCGGGGCCAGAACACCATCGGCCTGGTCTTCCCCGATCTGGCGCGCTCTGATTGTGACGGCGCCTGGCCCCATTACATCGAGCATCTACCTGATGAAGGCGCCCTGTGTTTTGTAGAGAACCTGATCCACCTGGTGCCGCTGGGTCCCCAATTCTGTGGTTCT
>PIVW01000625.1 GCA_003353825.1 Chloroflexota bacterium | reverse complement strand
GCGGGTCTGAATTGGGTTAGTTCAGGCACCATTTTTATGACTCAGTATGACGTGACAACAGCTCCTTGGGGAGGGGATTTTATCATCAATAAGAGTTTGACTATCGATGGTGATAATAAGAGAATCACTATCGACGGTCAGAAGAACAGCCGGATTTTCAATATTAATGACAGCACTGCTGCCAACATTGACGTCACCCTCGCCGGTTTGACCTTGCAGAACGGGAATGCGGGAGCGGGCAAAGGTGGCGGTGTCTACAGTCGTGAAAATCTGACTATCGATAACTCCACCATTTCAGGGAACTATACTACGGGAATTAATGCTCATGGTGGTGGCGTCTTCGCTGAGTCTTCCTCAGGTACAACGATTATTGCGAACTCCACCATTTCAGGGAACTATACTACGGGAATTAATGCTCATGGCGGCGGTGTGTGGGCTTATACTAACTCAGGCCAAACGACGATTGAGAATTCCACCATTTCAGGAAACTCTACTGCAGGAGATAGTGCATATGGCGGCGGCGTGTACGCTAAGACTTACTCAGGCAAAACGACCATCAACAACTCCACTATTTCGGGAAACACTACTTTAGGAAATCTTGCTAATGGCGGTGGCGTCTTTGCTAGAACTAACTCAGGCACAACAAACATCTTCAACTCCACCATTTCAGGAAACTCTACTACGGAAATTAGTGCTGGTGGTGGCGTGTACACATATACTAATTCAGGCATAACAAACATCGAAAATTCCACCATCTCAGGAAACTCGATTACGGGAGATAGTGGTGCTGGTGGCGGCGTGTCTACTAGGACTAACTCAGGCACAACGACCATCAACAACTCCACCATCTCGGGAAACTTTACTACGGGAAATGATGCCAAAGGTGGCGGCATGTCCGCTTTGAGTGACCCAGCAGGCAAAACCATTATCAGCTCCACCATTATCGGCAATAACAGTGTTGCAAGCACTTCCAGTGGCAACGACCTGTTTCATTCCTTTGGCACTCTCAACGTCGACCATTCCTTAATCGAAACACCAGATGGGCATACCATTACACATAGTGGAACCAACATCGTCGGCTTTGATCCCATGCTCAATGTCCTTGCCGACAACGGCGGCCCAACCATGACCCATGGGCTGCTGGCCGGGAGCCTGGCGCTCAACACTGGTACGGTCGCCAACAGCCTTGCCACCGATCAGCGGGGTACAGGATATATAAGAAAGGTTGGCTCCGAAGTTGATATCGGAGCCTATGAAGACCAGACCCCCGACCTGACCCTGACGGTTGATTCTCTGGTTGATGAATATGACAATGATACCACAAGCGGCGATCTGTCTCTTCGCGAGGCTATTGCCATGGCTAATGCGGTGGATCGTGTTGACACCATCAACTTCGCCACTCAGCTCAACGATGCTGCGGACGGAAACTCGAAAAACTGGGTGAATTCTGGAGCCATCAATCTGAGTTCAGGAGAACTCGCGATCACCGATTCTCTCACCATCGATGGTAATAAGAGGATCACCATCGACGGGCAGGAGAGTAGCCGGATTTTCAATATTGATGATGGTGATGATAACAATAACCTTGACGTCACCCTCACCGGTTTGACAATCCAGAACGGCAAGATAGCGGGGGGACCAGGTGGCGGTGTCTATAGTCGGGAAAATCTGACGATTGAAAGCTCCACCATCTCAGGGAACGCCACTGCAGGAAATTTCGCTCATGGCGGCGGCGTGTTTGCATGGACCGACGATGGCAAAATTACTATTTCCAACTCCACCATCTCGGGAAACTCAACTTCTGGATTTTCGGCTCGTGGCGGCGGCGTGTTTGCATGGACCGACGATGGCAAAATTACTATTTCCAACTCCACCATCTCGGGAAACTCAACTTCTGGATTTGCAGCATATGGTGGCGGCCTGTGCGTTGGGAGTAACTCAACAAGCACAATTACCATTTCCAATTCCACCATCTCAGGAAACTCTACTGAAGGAGAAGGTGCTAGTGGTGGCGGTGTGTTCTCTTATGCTAATTCAGGTACAACCACTATCAGCTCCACAATTATCGGCAACAACACTGCCAATGGTATTGGTGATGATTTACGTGACGTTCCAGATAACGCCAACGTTGATCATTCCCTGATCGAAACCACCGACGGACATACCATTACACATAGTGGAACTAACATCGTCGGCTTTGATCCCATGCTTGACGTCCTTGCTGATAATGGTGGCCCAACCATGACCCATGCACTGCTGGCAGGGAGCCTGGCGCTTAACACTGGTACGGCCAATAGCCTTACCAACGATCAGCGGGGTATAGGATATGCAAGAGATGACGGCTCCGATGTTGACATCGGTGCCTATGAAGATCAGACCCCCGACCTGACCCTGACGGTTGATTCTCTGGTTGATGAAAATGACAATGATACCAGCAGCGGCGATCTGTCTCTTCGCGAGGCTATTGCCATGGCTAATGCGGTGGATCGTGTTGACACCATCAACTTCGCAGCTCAACTCAACGATGCTGCGGACGGAAACTCGAAGAACTGGGTGAATTCTGGAGCCATCAATCTGAGCTCAGGTGAACTCGCAATCACCGATTCTCTGACCATCGATGGCGATGATCGCATCATCATCGACGGGCAGGAGAGTAGCCGGATTTTCAATATTAATGATGGTGATAACAACAATAACCTCGATGTCACGCTCACCGGTCTGACAATCCAGAACGGCAAGATAGCGGGACAAGGTGGCGGTGTCTATAGCCGCGAAAGTTTGACGATTGCAAACTCCACCATCTCAGGGAACTCGACTGAAGGAGAAGGAGCTGGCGGTGGCGGCGTGTCCTCTTCTACTTACTCAGGCACATTAACTATCGAAAACTCCACCATCTCAGAAAACACTTCTTCGGGATTTTCGGTTCGTGGCGGCGGCGTGTTTGCATGGACCGACGATGGCAAAATTACTATTTCCAACTCCACCATCTCAGGGATCTCTACAGCAGGAGATGCTGCTGTTGGTGGCGGCGTGTTTGTTGCGAATGACTCATGGACAACGACCATTGCAAACTCCACCATCTCAGGAAACTCCACTTCGGGAATTGATGCTGATG
>PIVW01000126.1 GCA_003353825.1 Chloroflexota bacterium | reverse complement strand
GTTTGTGCGAAAAACACTGTCATTTTCTAAATCTGATAGCTTCCATGAGGCGGTACTCCTATTATACCTCCACTATTACAACACAGAATGGTGTCCTATCAGTTAATATATAACCACTATCTACAATGTAACTGGTACAGGAAAGCTATCGATAAGGGAGTAGGAAAAGATGAGCAGTGTAACTGAAGTGCTTTTTGCAACCGCCGAGTCTGAGATGAACGCCGCCTCTGGATTCTTTACCATCACAACAATCGCAACCATTTTGACATTGCTCGCCATGTGGCAATATGCCACACGAGGATACCGCCTGGTCGATCCTGATATCGTTGAACGGATCATTCCTGCGATCAGCAGAGTTATCCTGATTGGCATCATAATAAATATCATTGGTGTTGTGCTCTCGTTCTTTGTTCCGTGGGCTGGATATATTGCTTTCATTGCCATGATCTACATGATTTTTGCCTCAGCCTCCGGACGTTATCGGTTGTCTCGGAGTTGAGCAATTGAAGGATATCGCCATGAAACGATTTGCGGCTAGTGATCGCACTGTTCGCCTTGTGTATGGTTTTCAAGACTTTCTTCTGTAAAGACCAGGGTGATGGCTGCCCCTACCGTGATCAACACCAGGAAAACACTAACACCACATCAGCACAACTCAAACCGTCAGAAGAACCCACATCGGAGGCGTGATGCCTCAAAGGAGAAATTGGTATGAGCAACATGATGACTGAATCCGCCACGGAAAACTACCGACGTGAGCGTAAGTATCTGGAAGCCCTCTACTGGGGTGGGGTACTGCTCTGGACAGGTTTTGTCTTTGCAGCAGATAGTCTTGGCATTCTGCCACAGATTGGTCAAACCAGCGCCTGGAGTTGGATCTTCATAGGAGCAGGCCTGTACTCGCTGCTGCTGAACCTGTGGGGTGCTTCCTCGCCCGATCGGCCGAATCCCAAGGTTTGGGACTGGGTTTGGGCTGGAGCGCTCCTCATTCTCGGTCTTGGTGGTTTCATTGCCATCGGTGAGATCGTCTTTGCGCTGATCCTATTGTTGATCGGCGCTGCCATCCTGGGCGACACGTTATTACGCAGCAACTAGGTTAACTTTGACAGGAGAATTTGAAATGTCGGCAATTAGTTTAGCAGTTGAAAAATATCACAAACTCATCATTCTATTGCTCTTGGGCATGATTCTTGTTTTTCTTTCCGCATGCACATTCCATGATGTTTTGCCAATTTGTCATTACATTTTTGGATGTGATCATCTAATGCATCCGTAACCACCTCAACTAAAAACCATTCGAATTGCTACCCCAGGCCGGGATAAAGGGTCCATTCATTTCAGCCAACCGTGTTCAGGTATGGGGATGGACCCTGGCCCGGCTATAGGAATGCAAACATGAGAAATGGGAAAACACACAAGTATGAAGAGTTTGCTCGCGAGCTAATAGGGTTTGAATGGTACTTCTTGAGACGTCCAAACCGGATTTACTGGCGGGTCGACCATATCAGTGAACCGTTCGGGCGAATGGTACGGCGCTGAGTCAAAGGAAAAACCATACTTATTGCGCCAATCTGTAGTCCCTGACGATACTGTTGACCAATCGGTTACAATAGAAGAGTTGAGATAATAGCCATCTAGCAGTTTGTCGGAGAAGTCGCTTAGGCATCTAAAATGCCCTCAATTCGGCCGGTTCTAGGGCCCGAACTTAGGCCATCTGGAGACGTGGAACCGGTTCCCAGTACTTCGCCGACAGCCTGCTAGAAACGAATGCACAAAGTGTAATCGGCGTTGGTCAGAGAATGCCAATACATCCCGAGTACTCAAATCAGGCATTGACCATAAAACGACAGCCATCCATCCCAAAGGAGGAATGATCCATGACAAAATCGCTCTTACGTATGACAATCTTTATCGGTGGTGTGACTGTAGGAGTAACCACCGGTGTGATTGCCGGACTGCTGCTACCTACCGAGCAGCACTTGAGGTTCTCGCAAAAGCTCGCGGACCCGATTAAAGGTATGGTAGAATGCATACCAGACGAGTGACCGTGAAAGGCAATTTGGTCTGGCGTGCTCCAGACATTGGAAAAGAACATAGAGATTCTCACCCCCTTACAGGAAAACGAAAACGAACCTGCACCAAGCGAGTGAGCACATTCGTGCCAGGTGTTCTTCCTACCGCTCATCACAATCTCTAGTGGAGCAGTGACATGGCAGCTATCAAGCTGATTCCCGAAGATGAGGCAATGGGCAAAGCCAAAGTGATCTACGATGACATCATGACTCAATTGGGGATCGATTTCGTCCCCAACCTCTACAAATCCATGGCTGACAAACCAGATTACCTGGAGGCGAATTGGAACAAAGTG
The DNA here is from genome assembly GCA_003353825.1 of Chloroflexota bacterium. The sequence goes on along the minus strand of PIVW01000126.1, from coordinate 10,631 downwards.
AAGGCAGTCATGGTAAAGGAAGGCAAACTTGACCGCCTGACAAAGGAGATCATCGCCGTTGCTGTCTCGGCAGTGAATGCCTGTGATTACTGACTTTGGGTGCATACTTCTGCGGTGCAGAAGTTAGGCCTGGATGATGAGGGAGTGCTCGAACTGATGGCTGTAGTCGACTTGTTTAGCGGTTTCAACAAATTGATGGGTAGTTTGCGAGTAGAACCGGATGAGAAACCTTGGTATGGCTGAGGTTAGCAGCTGGAATGCCGTGAGCATTTTTGGACCGCTTGACAACAATCGCACAGCAAGGAACCATCTATCACCCCACTACAGTGGAGGTTAGACATGAAACCTAGAATATGGAGGAAATGTTTGGCGCTATGGACACAGAGGACTGGCAAGCCATGATGGATGCGATGCCCACCGTGATGGAGCGGTGCTTCGGTACGATGGACTCGGAAGAGGCAGGCTCTACGATGCAGGACATGATGCCAAACACGATGGAAAGCTGCCTTCCCATGATGAACGCCCAGCAGCAAGAGGAAATGCTGGGCAAGTGTCGCGAGAAGCTTGATAAATTCGAGCCAACACAAGCTTGTAAGGTCATGGAACGCTATCTGGCAAGGAGGTTTTGAAACCTGCTATGATGCCCTCAGATTCCTCTGCAGAACGCCTGGCGTTACTCTACCGTCTCTCTCAAAGTTTCAATGCTTGCTGCCTCGACCTCGACAAATTACTCAATCAGGTTATCGATGAGGTCATGACTATTACGGACGCAGAGCGTGGCCTTGTGATGTTGCAGTGGGTCGACAAAGGTCCTGACATGCGCGTGACGCGTGGCATGCAGCACGGCTCCGTACCCGGTACCCTGCCCAAGGTCTCGCATCATGTGCTGGACAAGGTGCTGCACGAAAAACAGCCCATTGCGAGTTGTTGCACGCAGGAGGAAGCCGGATCCGGCGTACCCCAACTGACGACAGAACTGGGGGCGCTCTCGATCTTGGGCGTCCCCTTGCTCGCTAGAGGGGAGGTCTCGGGCATCATTTATGTGGACAAACAAGAAGGAAACGGAAGATTCACTCAGGCGGATCTAGATCTGCTTACATCCATCGCTGCCACCGCAGCCATTGCCGTCGAAAACGCACGACTGTACCAGGTGGCGATCGAGAATGCCAGGCGAGAACGAGAGCTGCAGATGGCCTATGATATTCAGGCGGCTTTGCTGCCGGGCAAGACGCCAGATATCCCCGGTTGGCAGTTTGCTGCCCAATGGCAACCGGCGCGTGAAGTGGCCGGAGATTACTATGACTTCATCCGGGTTGATGGGGGACAACTGGGTTTAGTGATCGCCGACGTGAGCGATAAAGGTATGCCAGCCGCCCTATTCATGGCGAATACCCGTAGTATTGTACGTACCAACATGGATTGTATGTTCTCACCCGCTGAGATCCTGGCTCACGCCAATCGCTTAATCTGTGCCGATGCCACTAAGGGCATGTTTGTCACCCTCTTCTACGCCCTGCTGGATCCGGTGACTGGTGATCTGACTTACGCCAATGCAGGTCACAATCCACCGCTGTTGTGTGGCACCGACCAACAAGGTTTGCAGGAATTGGAGCGTACGGGAATGGTGCTGGGCGTGGAGGTCGATGCTACGTATGAGCAACGAACCGTGCATCTGAATCCGAATGATTTTGTCTTGCTTTACACCGACGGCGTCACAGATGCGACAAATGCCCACTTACAGGACTTTGGAGTAGAGCGTCTGCTGCGGGTAATCAGCCGCCAACGGCACGCGTCCGCGGTGGATGTTGTGTCCGCTCTGGACCTGGCCATCGCTGACTTCGTTGGCCCTGTCGCACAGTTCGATGACATGGCCTTAATCGTAGCCAAACGTATGCGATAACTGCAGACGGAGGGCTGTTTTCACGCTCGTATCCGCACCTCCTTCATTTCGTCGTGACCACCAACCCGTCGACGAATGGCTAACCTGGCAGGTCAGCAGGGATCAAGGCACATAGTCCTGAGTATGCTTCCTTGTGATTGGGTGGATGACAAGAGCAGTCAGCCTTTACGAATACTTGACCATGATTATACCACTCCGCTATCTTCGGGAATTGCTGCAGGACTTTGGAGTAGAGCGTCTGCAGCAGGTAATCTACCAGCTCTGGCATGCACCTGCAGTGAACGTTGTGTACGCCGTGGACCGGGTGCAATTGCAAAAAGTGACATATGGCAATACCGCGAAATCTACTACGGCAACCGGATGGATGAGAGAGCACTCTCTCTAATGGGCCGGTTTTTCCCCCCTTGAAATGAGGGCGTAATCCGATGATTTTCGCCCGGGATAGCGCCTCATAGTAACTTTTGCGCGACAGCGACATGTGACAAAACAAGAAAACTAGGTCAAAATCTCCCCATCACCCACCATAAGCGACGAGGAGATTTTGATGATAACCGACCTATTTTTACAAGCAGTTGCTCAATTCGTCAAGGTACGGGTTGAGACAATAACCCAAGAAATGGCAGAGACGCTTGACTTTGCGGCTTTTGAACAAGGGTTAGATGAGTTGATGCGCCAGGTCTAGTGATTACAGCCATCAAATTGACGGAATTGCTGAAGTCGGCTGACTTTTTGGCAAAACTAAAGCACTTAGGAGCGCGAAAAGGGATGCGTTTCAAAGAATATCGCACGGTTACGGTCTATTCCGCTACCGGAAGGACAATGCTCATACCGACACCATACTTTGTCAAAGCGAAACCGAAAAGAGGTCGGAAGAAACGAGGGCCAAATGGACGAGGCGGCCATTTGGGACTGGAGGTTTTGGGATTGATAGGACGAGGTAGTCCCGTTTTAGTTGGCGAAGTCGTCAAAATGGCAGTGTTGTGCCCATCGTTTGAGATAGCCAAAGAAATGTTGGCCGGGCGGGGGATACAAATAGATGTGAGCACGATACGCCGCTTTTGCCGCCAATTAGCAGAGAAGGGCATGCGCTTTCGGGGACAAGTGTCGCTTGATGGGCATGAAGATTTGCATGGATTCACGGTCGTCATTGGTGTTGACGGTGGTCGCTTACGGGAAAGATGTCCCAAACGGGGTCGAAAAAAGAAGGGACAGAAGAGGCATGGGTATAACGGTGAGTGGCGCGAACCCAAGCTATTCACCATTTATCTGTTGGACAAACAAGGCAAAACCGTTCAGTCGTTTTCGCCTTTGCATGATGCCACGATGGGGAACCAACAGGACATGTTTGCCCTGTTGGAGCGATACCTATCTGCTCTGCCGTTAGCCGATGCCGCTCGCCTAGTTTTCTGCGGCGATGGCGCACCCTGGATATGGTCTGACCTGGAAGCGCTGTGTAGACGGATGGGGTTGCTTGAAACATGTTTCGTTTATCAGGTATTGGACTACATTCATGCCAAACAGAATTTACAGGATATCATTGACTTAGTCGCCAAGCGAGTTCAAAAGAAGGAAAAAATAGCCGAAAAGTGGACAAACCTGCTTTGGCATGGCGATATTCAGGGACTTCAGCAGGAAATCTACCGCCTACTGACAGGAAGAAAGCAGCAGCAGGCACTCAAAAAATGGCATGATTACTTTGAGAAAAATGAAAACGCATGCAGTATCATGCATTCAAAAACGCCTACATTCCTTGTGGCAGTGGTTGTGTCGAAAGTGCCATTCGCCGCATCATCAATCTACGACTCAAATCTGCCGGCACGTTTTGGAAACGAGACATGGCTGAGTATTTCCTGTTTCTACGTTCTCAATTACTTTCAGGGCGATGGCTCATCTTTTGGAGAAATGCCTTCCGGCAGCCAGCTCGTGCCTTGTTAATTCTTGATGATTGTCAGGATGTCGAACTCTTTCAACCTGCTCTTTCACTCGCTTGATTCAACCTTTTACTTTGATGTCATATTATGCCAATGCACCCCCGTGGACCTGACCATTGCCGGCCTTGTTGCATAGTTCGACGAGGTCGCGATGATTGCTCCTGTGGAGAAAAAGATCCTCATTGACGCGGGCGCAGGAACAGGCCGAGTTGCATTTGCAGCGGCTCAAACCGCCCACCTGGTTTTTGCAGTCGGTCCAGTCGCAAGCCTGCGGCAGTTTATTCGAAAGACGGGCATGGTTCATTCTGCCGAGTTTGCATCTCTACAAATCTAAGTTTGTGATTGCGAACAGAATCAAAGATCAATGACTAAAGATTAAGGATTCTTCTGCCGATCGTCCTTAATCTTCAATTTTCAATCTTTGATCTTAAATCCTCAGAACATCATTTTGTAAAGATGTGGGATGCTGATTCTGAACCACGCCGATTATTCAAACAACTGCAGGTCCTCCTGCCCAGTGACTATGAGTTGCAGGCCAGCAGGATCAGTGTCAGATGGTAGCCAGGGCGTCAGACATACTCGATCTTTTACGCAAAGGTCGGTGAGCGTCAACAGAAAGTCAATGATGTAAACAACCTGTTCATCGCTTAAGGTAATGGTTTCGATAACATCCTGGCCTCTGGTTCTGTTTTCCTCGAGCTGGGCCAATGCCTTGGAGGTATTGGCCATTGTGTTACTGACTTGAATGGCCGGACCTAACTGAGTGTAGTCGAAACTATCCAAGGCTCTTTCTGGGTCGAGATGTTGGCGCACGATGCCTTCGAGCGTGGTATATGCACCATCGTGGCCATATGGGCCGGTGACTTCTACATTTAGCAGTGTGGGCGTTCTGAAAGCATAGAGGTCGGCTGGGTTTCCAGATGCCCGGAAACGACCGAAATCATCATCTCCATCTGGGCCATCCCTTTTCCCTGGCCCGATTTGAGGAATGGCCAGGACGTGGAATTTCTCGTCGGTAAAAAAATCACCGCTGTGGCACTTGGCGCAATCTGCTCCACCCTCTTTAACTGATCTGAAGTATAGCAATGCACCTTGCTTGGCTGATGTGCTGATAGCGTCACGATCTCCTTCCACGTAAGCCTTCCAGGGTGTATCAACAAAGACCTGAGAGCGCTCGTATTCACCAATGGCGTTGAAGATGTTGGCTTCTGTGATGAGTGTTTCCGCTCCGGCTGAAGTGTTGAATGCTCGTTGAAACTCTGACAGCCATTCATCTTCAGGCGGACCAGCACCAAAACCGCCGATTTTGTCGGTTAGATGGGTTCTGACAGTTCGATTGAAGTGCCCGACAACTTCATATGCTTCCCCTTTCATTTCCTCTACCGAGGTGACCGGGAAACGACTCTGAGCGACGGTCAGGTTTGGCCCCGCATCAGGATCGGCTTCGCCAAAGCTTGTATCAGGCGTCCTGATCCCCTGGACTCCCGCGCCATTCTGTGCGGGCGTCTTATCCAAACTTTCGATCCGACCATCATGGAACATGACCTGGTCCCACAGCGCCGCATTGGATGTGGTCGGTGTATTGCGAGGGATGGTGGGGCCATCGGGATGGGTGCGGCCCGGCCCCAGAAGGTCGGGGTCATCTGCATCCACTCCAATCGAAAGAGATAGCGCATCACCGCCACCCAACAGCGGATGATGGCAACTGGCGCAAGCTGTATCATTGTTGCCACTCAGCGCTTTGCTGAAGAAGAGCTTCAACCCCAATTGGGCCACGGGGTCTGTTATCTGGGGAAGGTCACGACCGGCGTCGGGGTCGCCGGTCAGATTGTTTTGATCGATAATCGTTTGCAGTTGAGCGTCCAAATTTACCGGATCACCAGTCTCCGCACTGCACGCAGCCAGTGATAGGGCACTCAAAATCAGACCAAGGATGATAAATCGTTTGAACAAGAACATCTGTCTCACTCTCGACTCACGGAAATCATCGTTCCGGCCTGTAGATCATCCACGATCGTTGTTTCTCCATCCGGCCAGGTGATTTCCAACCAACGTATATCGGCGTCGTGGGGAAGGCCAAAGTGGATTCGGGCCGGATCTCCAGACAGATAGCCGCTGGCAGCCTTGACCGACCGATAGTAGAAGCCCTGATTCGTACGCAGGGCAAGTGTGCTACCGATCGCCCTGCCGTTCTCTACGTTGGGCCAAAACAGATCAACTTGCAGGCTGTTTCCACTGCACAACTGGTTTTCGAAGAGCTGGGCCGGCCCGCGCAGATTGTTGATCACGATATCCAGGTCGCCGTCACTGTCCAAATCGCCCATGCTCATCCCCCGACCACTTTGTGTGGAGCCCAGGCCCCATTCGGGCGCCGACCTGAAGTAGCCGTCGCCGATATTGCGCATCGCCTGATTTTCCTCGACCAATTCGTGGTCGGGTAGATGGCCGAAGGTAGAGTATTCGATAAAGCCATTGGCGATGTATAAATCCAACCAGCCATCTTGATCCAAATCTCCGAACTTGGACGACCAACTCCAACCTGTGGCGTCAAGACCACGCGGCCCGGAAGTGTTTTCATAACCGGCAACGTTGGTATGCATTTGCAGCATGTTGGCCATCATCTGCGGGTCGTCTTGGGGATGGGGGTCGTCCATCATATCGTCCATGATAGGCGCCCAGGCAGCTTCGATGGATGGACCGTCGTCATAGGGCATCATGTCGGTTGAGAAGATCTCGTAGGAACCGTTGTTGTCAATGTCTCCTAGATCCAGGCTCATGGTGCTGTGGCTGGTGCTGTCAAAGGGCGATTCCAGCCAACCTTCATCGCTTTGCAGCCAGGCGTAATCAGGCAGAGCAAAATCATTGCCGACGATAATATCCGCACGAGCATCGCCATTGAGGTCGGGTAAAACCAGGGCCATTGTCTGCGCACGGTCGGCCAGAAGTGTCACGGCATAGCGGCCACCCTGGTTTTCGTAGACATAGACTCCAGCCTTGCCACTCGCTAGAAATTCGGCTCCAAAATCGGTGAGTAGGCCCGCATCATAGGTACCTCCCACAAAATCAAGATCACCATCTCTATCCAAATCGGTCCAGTTGATAGCGTAGAGGGGTTTGTCTACCCCGGGCAACAGGGTACGCCTAAAATGCTGTCCATCCTCATTGCGCCAGTAGTTGGGGGCCGAAACTCGGCGAGTAAAAACGATATCCAGCCAGCCATCACCATCCACATCCACGATATTTGCCGCTCGCGAGTCCCCTTCAGCGATGCGCTCACTGCGAAAGTCTAACCCACCTTCATTCCAGAGGATGGTGTTGGGATCGGCGTGATTGGCTAAAACAATATCCAGATCACCGTCGTTATCCAGGTCGTTGATGGCCACACCGCCGCCATTGGCCTCGAACATGCGGACTCGATCACCACCAGGAACGGTGGTGGTGTGATCGAGCTGGTGGACGACAAACCGGCCGGAACAATTACTGTTGATTTCTTTCAGAGGGATGGATTCTATCGTCACTGGTGCTGTACTTGCCGGTAATTGCAGTTCTGGAGCTGGGACCGGCGTGATAGAAATGGTTCGTGTCGCCGATCCACCTACTGAGGGGCTGCTTGTTTCTGTGATGGTACAGCCTGCGATCAGGAATAGGAGAAGCAGATAAATGAGAGAGTGCTTCAACTGAGTTAGCCTAACCATTGCTCTTCTCTGTAAATCATCATCCTTTCAGACCGCTACTCACCGACATGCCCTTGATGAACCAATTCTGAGCAAGGAAGTAAAGAGCCAGCACCGGCAGCATCGCAATCACCGCAGCAGCCATCAGCAATTCCCAACGTACGTAGAACTGGCCCTGAAAATAGGTCAATCCGACCGGCACCGTGAGCATTTCTTGCGAATTGGTAACCACCAACGGCCATAGCAAGCTATTCCATATGCCCAAAAAGACAAATACCGACAGCGCCCCAATCACGGGTAAGCTATTGGGCATGATCACTTGCCACCAGATGCGCAGCGATGTCGCTCCATCCATACGGGCAGCTTCATCCAGGTCCAGGGGAATACCGCGAAAATATTGTCGCATCAAAAAAGTGCTGAATGCCGAAAAGGAAGGCGGGATGATCAACGCAGCATAGCTATCAAACCAACCTAACTTTGTGACAATCAAAAAGTTTGGGAGTAGCAAAATGGCGAAGGGAATCATCAAGGCAGTGAGATAAATAAGAAATAGGGTATCCCGCCCTCGAAATTTAAGGCGGGCAAAGGCGAATGCCGCCATCGATGATGTCAATATCTGCAAAGCTGTAACACTTACAGCTACGGCGACACTGTTGAAGTAGAATCGCCCAAATGGTACGGATGTCCATGCATCGATATAGTTGGACCAGACGAATTCTGATGGTATCCACCGAGGAGGGAATTCTTGAAAAACGGCGCTACGCCCTTTCAGGGAGGTGCTCAGCATCCAGAAGAATGGCAGAAGCATAATGATACATCCGACCAGCAAAGCGATGTGCAGCAAGATGTGTTGCCATCGAAAGCGGCGAACAGGTTCTGGATCAAACTGTGATGTTTCAGTCATAATTGATTCTACTGCATAAAGTTGACTGTCACTATTCTGTCTCGTAATGAACCCACCGGTCTTGCAACCTCATCTGGATGATGGTCAGTACAAACACCATGGCAAATAGCACCCAGGCGATGGCTGCGGCCTTGCCCATCCGCTGAAATCTGAATGCGTTCAGAAAGACGTAGATCACAATAGACATCGAAGCTGGGGGTGCCTGGCCTTGTGTGTTTGCTGTCATCACGAACGGCTCTTCAAAAATCTGAAAGGCTCCAATCATTTGGATGACCAGTAAGAAGAAGGTCGTTGGGCTCACCAGGGGAATAGTGATGTGACGCACACGTTGCCAAATACCGGCGCCATCCACCTTGGCCGCATCGTAAAGTGTTTGGGGAACGCCCTGCAGGGAGGCTAAATAGATCACCATTGTGAAACCAACGTTTTTCCAGAGGGTTAGCAGAATCACGCCGGGCTTAGCCCATTTGGGGTCATTCAACCAGTCGGGCGGTGTGAGATAGGTGCGGACAAACTCTGCTACTGCCTCATTCGAGGTTACAAAGTCGTACTCGAACAGCTTTTCGACGCCCCACCAGATGTAGGCCGAGAGGATGCCGCTATCACGGTTGAGCAAAAACTGAAATACCATCGCAGCCGCAACAATACTGGTTACTACTGGCATGAAGTAGATCATCCGATAATAACCCATGCCGCGCAATCCGCTGTTAAGCGCCAGCGCCAATACAAAGCCAATCACCAGTTGGATGGGCGCAATGGTCAACATATAAAAGAACGTATTGAACAGAACTTGCCCCATTAAGGGGTCGTTGCTGGCCAGCCCCACATAGTTTTCCAGGCCTATAAATTCCGCCGGTGTCAGCAAGTCCCATTTGTAAAAGCTAAGCACCAGAGAAGCGATGATAGGGAAAATAACAAACAGCACAAATCCGATCAAGCTCGGCAATAAAAAGAGATAGCCTTCCGATTGTTGGTCAGGGCGCCAAGTGCCAATGCCAAGTTTACTCAGCCATGATCTCGGTTCAGAGGTTTCAGTAACCTGTGGAGGCGTTGTTGTTGGCTCACTCATGATTTTTCATCATTCAGGAATGGCAGTCCGACGGCGGCCGTCTGAAAGCGGCATCTAAAAGCCGCAAGAACTGCCATTCCTGAACTAGAATCTCAGTAGAGAGCGGTTATTGTGCCAGCACGGCGTCGATATCCTCGCAGACGCCAGGAAGGACATCGGCGGGGGCGGCTTCGCCAGCCCAGATCGCAGTCAGGGCAGGGCCGATGATGGTTCCATTGATGTCGTTCCACTCATCAAAGAAACCATTGGTCTGAGCTGTGGCGCCTTCGGCTTGAACCAGCCAGGCCTGACGACCCTCGGGCAAGACATCGTTGTCCAACCAGGCTTCACTTTCAGCCACAGAACGCAAGGGAGGGAAGGCTTCGCCGGAGGCAGGATAAATCGAAAGCCCGCCATCGACGCTTTGCAGGAACTGCAGGTAGTCCCAAGCTGCTTCCTTGTTGTCGCTTAGGGCGCTTATCGTCCAGGCCGCACCAGCTGCACCAGTCGCACGAACACCACCGGCGGCAGTAGGAACAGGAGCCACGTCGTAGTTCATGCCGGCGGCATTGAATCCGGGCACACGACTGGCATTCTGGACGATCATCGAAACCTGCTCACTCTGGAAGACCGCTGAGTCGCCACCCGCTTGATTGAGGTTGGCATCGCGCATCGCCAGTTCATCGTTCATCAGCCCGGCGATGAATTCAAAGCCGGCGATCGACTCTGGCTTGTCGTACCAGCATTCTGAAGGATTGAAAGTGTCGTCGAACAGACCGCCTCCATTGGAGATGAGGAATTGGCCATATTTGCCACCCTCCATTCCCAGACCATAGCGCTCAACCCGACCGGCAGCGCTCTTGATCGTCAAGGCTTCGGCGGCGGTTCGCAGATCATCCCACGTCCAGGTGTCATCGGGATAGTCTAATCCAGCGGCATCGAAGTGGTCCTTGTTATAGTACAGCACTTCCATGCCAATATCGCGCACAAATCCATAAACGCTATCATCAAGACTTGTGGTGTCAATCGATCCCGGCCAGTAATCGCTCAGGTCCATACCCGATTCAGCGATGTAGGGATCCAGATTTTCCAGCACGCCATCGGCGGCGTAACTGGGAACCGGGAAGAGGAAGAGCACGTCGGGAATATTCTCTGCATCACCGGCAGCCCACAG
>PIVW01000125.1 GCA_003353825.1 Chloroflexota bacterium | reverse complement strand
TCTGAATTCAACCTCTCTCGGTCGTTTCAGCCACTTCTTATCCCTTTTTCTGCCTGTTGCCAAGCCTGTCCTCTCAAGCAGGCTTGGTTATTATGTACTTTTTTTGGCCAAAGTCGAGTATGCTGACTGCGTTGCAATAGATTTTCAGAGTGAGTTATGGCCGATCATATCCAAGAACTGGAAAGGTGTGATTGCCAGTTCGCCCGTTGCGCCAGGATTCGGGCATGTACTCGACATCAAATACCTCTATGATGTTTTGAAACATGAAGGCGTAGGTGAGGAACATAGTCGGGGCCGGCCCTTCATCGATGATCTCGACGAATTATTCATCGCCCACGGCTTCTTTGCCGACATGGGCAACTTCGATAAATACGATGATGGCGAAGAAGTAGGGAGCGCGGCCTATCCTGCAGCTCCCAATCGCCGTGCACACCCGGCGGAGAAAGGTTCGTATATCGCCTACCAGGCAGTTGATAAAGAAACAGGGAGAGAGAGCGACATTCAAGATTTCCTTGTGGATATTCGTTTTGATCCGCCCTTCGAACTGTACGATTATCAATATCAGGCCGTTCCCACCAATCCCAACCGGCTGTACTACTTCGGTCCTGATCCCCAATACGGAGCCACGACAGAGATCACGGCCAATACAATAGGATATGTTTCAGCCGAACCATTGCGAATCGACAATGCCACGTATTGGCAACGTATGAGCGAAAAGCCTGAAGACTATTTTATGGAAACCACCTTCCAGATGGAACAAAGGCCGACCCTTTATCTACCACTGCTGATGGGGGATGAATCAATTCTAGTTAGCCTGGCAGCACCCACAGATACACCCACACCCACACCCGGGCCCACACGCACACCCAAAGCCTGTAGCCCGATCAATATTGTCACGGTCACCCCCACGCCAACTAACACCCCTACACCAACGCCTTCACCGACACCCACATCTACACCCTCACCCACGTCGACGCCAACCCCCACACGCGACCCAGGGGCTCCCATTGTCGAGAGCATCGTGCCCAATTCGACCTCACCTGATGTCAATGTCCGCGTTACCATCTCCGGCCAGAACTTCAAGCCCGGCGCCAATCCGTACATCGGCGCTTCCCTGCTGCGAGATGTCGATCAGCCCGATACAGAGCATTTAATCGGCACACTCATGGTGGGACTGGGGCCAGGTTTGTACGACGTCGTCGTGATCAATCCTGATGGGAAATTGGGCGAACTGAAAGAGGGCTTTACGGTTTTTGGGGCGACCGATACACCGACCACGACAGCTACCCGCACACCCTCTGCTACACCTTCACCCACAGAAACACCTACGGCAACTCCTGGTTCCGCTGGGCCAAAAGGTTTACATGGGCAGGTCACAATGCAAGGCGCCCCCATAGCTGATCTGGAACTCGATCTGGAATTCTTCGATGGTCTTGACTGGTATAGTGCCAACACCTTAAAGACTGATGATGAAGGTCATTACGACTTCACCGAACTCCCCAGCCTGGATGCCGGCGAATCATACAACGTCAGCTTCTATAACGCCGAAGGCAATCCTCAATACCTTTGGTCCTGGTTCGGCAACCAGATTGATGATTACCAAACCGGTGATATTGTATCAGGTGGCGATTTCGACGTGGCTGATGTTGTTCTCACTTCACCTGCAGATGGCGCAGAGGTCACGCTGCCGGCCCAATTCTGTTGGCAGCCGAGAAGCACCGCCAGCGATAACTACGTTTGGATAGTCTCCTCGCTTGATATGACACTGGTTGCCAGCACAGATTATTTGGGGTATCTCCCCTGTATTAACATCACAGGCATCCCCCCCGATTGGCCCTCGGGGATGGATTATGTCTGGTGGATACAGGTCTATCAGGGGGACGATCCTGATTCTATGCCCTTAAACTACGGAAATTCTTACGGAGGGCGGCTCGTAACCATTCATCATGCAACAACCGACAACCTCTCTAGCATGCACGAATTATCTTTTGATAATGCCCGAGAACGTCGGATGAGGCGATAAGACAAGGCCTGGCAGTCCTACATTCAGGCAACACGGGCTCTTGTCTGGAGAGGGCTGCCAGGCGCTGTTTGTTACTCTTTGTCTATCTCTCTGCTGGCGCAGGCTGTAGGCCGCTTGGCACAAAGGTCTTTTGTGGGGATGACTGGCGACGCTTGGCCTTCATTCCAAACATGAAGCGGGTAACGTTCGTCAATTTGAGCACTTCGCATATCAGCCAGGTAATCAGGGTGGCAGTGACGGCGATCAGGGCGAACTTCGCCCCGATGCTCATATCCAGTTGCACAACGAAGAATGCCAGGATAACGATGACCGTTTGATGCCAGATGTAGAAAGGGTAGGCGATCTCGCTGCTGTGGCGCAATAGTTTGCTGGGGCGGGTGAGATAACGGTGGCCGTAACCCAGGATGGCGATGAGAAACGCCCATTCCGCCAACCCTTTCATGCCCATGTCCAGTACATAGCCCGCGATCCCTGCTTCACCCAGCAGACGAGTTGCAGAAGCAAGTAGCCCGATGATAAGTGCCGTGCGGCGATTGCGGTCGATGGCGCTACGGAAACGTTCGTCCGCCATGAGCAGAAAGCCGAACAGGAAGATCATGGGGTAGTGAGCGTGATTGGCCCAGTCGCCGATGAAATTCTGCCAGTTGGGGAAGCGCCAGCGTAGTCCTATCTCGACCAGGGCGATGGGTAAAGCCAACCAGAAGATCTTCCTCCCACCTGCCAGCGAAGCGGCGATGCGGACGATCTTGGCGCGACCGGCCGGTTTGCGCAGGTAGAGCAATAGAGGAAGCAGAATCAGGGAATAGGCAAACAGGTAGAAAACAAACCAAAGGTGGCGCCAGGAGATGTTTCCCTCTGGGTAAAGACCGTTGAATGACTGCAAATAAAATGCGGGGAAACTGCCAGAAAAATCGATAGGGCTTATGCGAGTCGGAATCCAGGTAGCGATGCGCTCCAAATAGATCTGAGGAGGAATGACGACGAGGATGCCAACCAGCAGCGGCAAGAAAAGCCGTTTCACCCGTTCGCCCACGTATTGGCGAGATGAACGGAAATTGAGAGCGAAATAGGTGCTGGCCCCGGCCAAAAGGAAAAACAGGGGCATATGCCATTGGCCAATGAAACCCAACAAGTGCCCGACGAAGGCGCTGCGCTCAAGGTTCTGAATATGCCAGCCATCAAATGCTGTGAACACCATACCTGTGTGAAAAATGATGAGGACCAAAGTTGCGATCACGCGCAGGGCGTCGATGTCGTAACGGCGTGGGGATGTCTGCGTTGGGTTTGGGGTCGAGGGTGCAGTCATGATTCAGTTTCTGCGTGGCTGAGTGAGGGTTGCGTGCTTGTGATCTGCTCGTTCATCATGCTCCTAGCATAGCCGAACAGAACCCTGCCGTCGTCAGGCAAAACACTGATTCGACCGTACGAAAAAAGGACTGCCTTGTAAGCAGTCCTTGTAAGCAGTATTCGTATATAACTACAACAAATGTTGTATCAGCCGCATCGAGCAACCGGCCGTTGTCCCAGACCATGGCCGCCTATCAGGCTATTTTTCGACATACAAGCTCGCCCTTTCCGACCGGAACGATCATTGCGTCAACACGCGGATCGTTTAGCGCACGCTGCAACATGGGTTCCAAAGTTTGTCGGTGGTTGATGGCATTATCAGCGACAAACAACCCGCCGGGAACCAGCCTGGGCACAACAAGCTCATAGCAGTCTGCGTACACCTCTTTCTCGGCATCGAGAAAACAGAAACCAATGGCGTCAAAATCGCTAAGATATTCGCGGGCATCTCCGACAACCAGCTCAACTACGTCGGTTGTAGCGGAGAGACGGAATGTCTCTTTTGCCAGTTTCACTTTCTCGTCGAGTACTTCAAACGTGGTCAAGCGACGTCCAGTCTGGCGGCAAGCTAGTGCCAGCCAAAGGGTCGAGTAACCCGCGCTGGTTCCAACCTCGATGACCTCGCCCGCTGGTGCAGCAGCGGCCATTAGCGCCAGGAACTTGCCCGTCTCAGGTGGGATCTGTCGTAAACGCTGCATGCGAGGTGTGCCGTTCTGCCGGTCCCGCGCGTCCACCGCTTCCAGATATTTCATGCGTTCGTGAATTGGATTTGGGATGTTGTGAAACATGTGAGAGGTTTCAGGTGAGTGGTTGTGAGTTGTGATTCTAACAGATGACACACTACCCATCCAACGACGCCAAACCCTCGCGCAAGGCGTAAAGCGCGGCCTGGGTGCGGCTGGCCAGGTGTAGTTTGCTGAGAATACGGCTGACGTGGGTGCGGACCGTCGCATCGCTGATCACCAATTCTTTGGCGATCTCCCGGTTGCTGAGACCTCAGGCAAGCAATCGCAACACCTCCACTTCTCGTTCGGTTAGAGGATCGGGGGTGGGGAGCTGCTCCGAAGGTCGAGATAGCTCCAATAGCAGCTTGCGGGCGATCTCAGGGTGAAGCGAAGGTTCGCCACGGTGCACCTGGTGAATGGCGCTGACCAGATCCTCGGGATCCGAATCTTTGAGAAGATAGCCCAACGCCCCCGCCTGGATGGCTGGAAACACCTTTTCGTCGGTCGCAAAACTGGTGATCACCAGAATATGAGCGTCCGGTTGTTGGCTGGTGATCAGGCGAATGGCTTCGATCCCATCCATCACCGGCATGGCCAGATCCATGAGGATGACATCTGGTTGTAGTTCGCCGGCGGATTTGACAGCTTCCTCTCCATGAGAGGCCTCGCCCACAACGGCAATGTCAGGCTCAGTTGCAAGCAGTGCGCCCATACCCTTGCGCACAATGGCATGATCATCGGTAATCAAAACACGGATGGTGTCACTCATAGTGGTATCTCCACATGTACTTGAGTGATACGATACAGACCCACTTCGATGTCCGGCGGCAAGGCATCCTCACCGCTAATCTTGAGCGTTGCTTTCAACCCTGCTCGGGTTTCCACTGCCTCCAAACGGGATCGCAGCGCCCTTTCCAGGCCTTGTTCTTCGAGCACGGAGGGACGTAATTCAAAAACGAGCAGGCGCATCTCCTGCAACGACTGTTGGGCGGATTGGCGTAACTCTCGCAGGTGTTCGGCCACCACGTCGTAGGCCCCGACAGAAAGCTGGCGAGAGGCTGCTTCGGCGTAGAGCGTCAGGCTGTAAAGGGATTGTGTAACCGAATCGTGCAGATCTCGCGCCAGACGATTCCGCTCTTCTAGCACGGCCAGTTCCTCTGCCTGGGTTGCGTATTCCTGCAATTGCACGTGCGCCTCTTGTAGCTGCGCGAGTAAGGCCTCGCTCTCTGCCTGTGCATCTTCAGCCTGCCATGTCACGGCAGCATACGAAGCGACGAAAAGGTAGGCGGCGGCATAGATGAAGATAAAGGGTAGGGCATCCACAAATCCGTAGGAAATCACCAAGGCAAGTGCCGTCGCCAGTGCGAAAACGCCGATCCAGATGTAACCACGCTTGCCGGGAAAGGCCAACATCGATTGCACACACAGAGGGATAAAAAGGAGGGCAAAATAATCGAGTAGTGGGGATAGGATCAATAAAGCCAGAATCACGCCTATCTGTACCGCCAGGTAAACAGAGGAATACCTGCCGAAACGTCTGGTGATACTGCGCTCGCTAATGAGGAGAACGCCATAAATCAGCAAAAGACCTCCTGCAATCCACAGTAGGTCTCGTCGTTGTTCGTAATAATAGGACAACCCGCGCGCCGCCACCGACGCATAAATCAGGACATAGAGCAATAAGGTTAGGGTGCTTCGATAGCGCGCCATGCGTACATCATATCCATCCTGGGCGTGATAGGGAAACGAAGCACTCTCTGCCACCAGGAATGAACTGCGCCAGTACAGAGAAAACAGAATCTGTCGTTTCATCCTAAACGAAGGTGAAGGATATCGCGCTGGTTGTACTTGTTCAAGGTCCGTGGAGATTGCTTCACTTTACGACCATAGGTCGTACCTCGTAGATGCTAATGACAAAATCAGGAGGTGATTTTTAGACGGGCACTTAGCCTATGCAGTCTTCCTTGATTAAAAAGTTCTTGTTCCAAGGACGTCAGGCACGTTATCCGACAACCATGTTTGCCATTATGGATGCCATTATATAGTATATGGGTACTAATATTGACAATCAACCATTGATATGCCAGTATTCTTCAGCCAGGTGACACATGTTATGGTGACAAAACCGATTCAGATGACAATCGATGAACCACTACTCAAACATGTGGATGCCGTTGTAGAAGAATTGGGTACAACGCGCTCCTCTTTCATTCGAGATGCTCTGCAGATGGCGCTGCATCAACACCGTATTACGCAACTGGAGAGGCAGCAGGCGGCCGGTTATGCTCGTCATCCTGTCATGTCGGGGGAATTCGATATTTGGAAATCGGAACAAGTATGGGGCGATGCATAACACGAAGGGAACCCAACTGTTTCCCTTCGCCAACTCGTCCACTATTCGCTGCTTTCTCCACTCTGGATGGCTTCGACGCATCTCTATCACCTGCTCCTCTACTTCCTCTGATATCCGTACAGGATTCCTTTGGCGCTCGACTGGCATGTGTCTCCAGACTGGCATAGCCCCCTTCCTCAAAGCGAGGCTTCCAATAGTAGAATGTCCTTCGTCCTACACGCGCTTTTTCACAGGCTTCCGTCACATTCCCTGTCGCTTCCCACGTCTCGAACATAAGTCGCCTTTGCGATGCCGTTGCCAGTCGGTACTGCAATCTTGTTGTCATAATCGAATTGTACTACAACTCATCTCTTGCGCAAAGTGTTCTTGATTAATACATTTTCTAGCAAGATATTTAGTATCCTGAGAGCAATTCACTCATCCATCTCGTAAGGAGTTCGTAGTATGAAAACGTATCAAGAAATTATTCCGACCGTTCTAAAAGCAGTAGCCGTTGGTTTGTCTGTTGCCAGCATTGTGCTGGGTCAATTAGGTGCAGCAGATACTGAAACACAAGTGACCTTGATGTCTCTGGGATTATTCGCCCTATCCGTAGCTGCATTGCCGCCCGGGAGATCTTCGAACAACCCCGGTTGATACGCCAGGACTTCCCGCTTCTGGTAGGCCCAAAAAATAAGGTGTTTAGTGATTGCCACCAAGGGTCAGATCGACAAGGCGCTTAGTCTGAAGGCAAAGTTATGGAACATCCAGAAGCACCACAATCACGTTGCTGTCCCGATCGCCGCCTGTAAGATGATGGACTTGGCGTGCGTCCATAGCAAAGGTCTGGCGATATCACCCCAACGTTGTCGCCACGGTTCGTAGTAGTCGGAGTCATTAAGGTTGATCGGGAAGGTTGATCGGGATATGCTCGGGTAGTTGGCCCAGGGCGTCTACTTGAGCCTGTACCCAGCGCAAGGAGGTCGTCGCTCTATCAACAGCACATATCTTGGCGTTTTACCAACCCAGCCAGGCTTCGAGCAACAGCCAGGCGCCCCCACCGTAATACGTATCCCAACCGTAGCGATGTACGCCGCCCTTGACCAGATGGCACTCGATCTCTTGCACGGTGGCCGAGACAAGGGGATGGCCGAGCAGGAAAACAACGTTGGGAAGAACAATTCCCAGTAGGCTGGCATCTACGGCATTCGAACCGATGAACTTGACGAAATGGCCGGCGACGCAGGCTGCAGCGAGCAATGTTTGGGAGATCGCTGTGAGCGTGTGCATGCGCTCATGCAGCCCTGGTTGTAGAGATCGGTGAGCATGTCGAAAGCGGCCACGCTCCCGGGGCCGTTAACGTAACCGTCGGCAGTGCTTATGCCTTCATCCACAATCTGTCCGCCCTGGCGTAGAACACAGGAGCAGGCGCCCAGAAGTGAGTGCCTCCCAGGGCGTAACCGTACTGTTCGCTCTCGGGGTCGGAGAGATCGCAAGCAACTTGTGCGAATTCCTCCGTGGTGGCAGGCGGTTCGGCGATGCCAGCGCGACTTCGAACGGCCGCCACCACATTTTCCAACTGCGCCGTCTCCGGGTCGCTCATCGTGTGCCAGTAGCTGATGACGGCAGGCTCCGCTGGTTGTTCCTCAGGCGCAGCGGCTTCGGGGGCGGATGGTGCGGAAAGTCAACCAGTCTCCCGAGAATTTACTTGCCTGTCCTTGTACGTTAGCATGGCTATGTGTCGTGCAGCTTTGCCTGAATGCACGCCATACCATCTCATGCAAACCAACCTCAATTCGGAAATATATAGCGCGCTCACAGATCGACCCAGATTACACAGATAAATGCATTACTCCAAAGTCATAGTCGATAAATAATTCATGAAGAATCTGTGTTATCCGCGTCAATCCGTGAGCAAGTATTAAATGCCGAATTCAGGTAACTTAAGGACAGCCATGCTACACGCACCACCACAGATCGAACAGCCATCCCGCAGCAGCCGCATGGTAACCCATTCGCCCATCTTCTTCGGCTGGATTGTCATGCTGGCAGGCAGCTTTGGCATGATCCTGACCAGCCCGGGCCAGACCTACGGCGTCTCTATCTTCATCGAACATTTCATCGTCGATTTGGGTATCAGCCGCTCGATGGTGAGCACCTATTACGCCATCGGCACCTTAATCGGGGCCGCGGGCCTACCCTTTGTGGGACGGCGCATTGATGGGCTGGGGCCGCGGGTGGTCGTCGTTGCCGTGGCCATCCTCTTTGGCTTGGCCTGTATCTTCACGGCTGCAGCCAACAACGGTTTGATGCTGCTGGTCGGCTTTGTGCTGATCCGTATGCTGGGGCAGGGCAGCCTGAGTTTGGTCAGCATCTACGTCATCAACCAGTGGTGGATGCGGCGACGGGGCCTGGTCATGGGCATCTCCGGCGTGCTGATGTCGCTGCTGGGGGTGGGCCTGTTTCCCAATCTGCTTAACTGGATGGTTCCACAATTGGGCTGGCGTTCAACATTTGTGACAATGGGGCTGATGCTTATATTCATCATGGGCCCGGTCGGCTATCTCTTCTATCGTAGCCGGCCTGAAACCTATGGTCTGTTGCCCGACGGTGCTGTCGCCCGGGAACCCCAATCCGGAATCGTACAGCCTTCCGAAACAGATGAACAAGATTGGACGCTGGCGGAAGCAATCCGCACGCCCGCCTTCTGGATTGTGGCCGCAGGCCTGGCTACCATCGCCATGCTGGCCACCGGTCTGACTTTTCACATGGTTAAAATCTTTGACGACAATCAGCTATCTGCAACTGCTGCCGCCGCGGTCTATGTGCCCATTGCCCTCGTCTCGGCCGGGGTGACGCTGGTCAGCGGCATTCTGGTCGACCGCATCCCCATCCGTTTTCTCCTGGCCGGGGCGCTGTTCATCCAGGCCGGCACGCTGCTGCTGGCCCAGTCTTTGTCTAGTGTGACGATGGCTCTGGCCTATGGTGTGGCGATGGGCTTCCTGTTCGGCATGATGAGCACCGTCTCCAAAATCGTCTGGCCCACCTACTACGGCCGACGCTATCTGGGCAGCATCACCGGTCTCACCGCCACCATCCAAATCGCAGGCACGGCCCTCGGTCCCATGCCCATGGGCATCGCCCGGGATCTACTGGGCAGCTACAACTTTGCGCTGACCGTGCTCACCGTGATCCCGCTGGTGTTGGGCATTGTCACTCTCTTTATGAAGCAGCCGATAAAAACGGGTGCCAGAGCGTGACACGTGGTGCGTGTTTTTTTGCTCAAAAGGAACATACCTTTCTGCGGGTAAACTTCCCCGAATTAGTACCAATCATAAGTAGAGAGACTCGGGCAAACGAGTACCATCCGATTAAGCAATGTGCTATCCAGTTCGTTTGGAAATGAGATGATCACTGTTCAGCCCCAGCAAATCCCACTTATTCCCATACAGATCCTCAAAAACAGCGACCATACCATAAGATTCCTTTTTTGGATCTCTCACAAAAAGAATTCCCTGGGAAATCATATCGTTGTAGTCTCTCCAGAAATCATCTGTGTTGAGAAAGAGAAATACTCGTCCACCAGACTGATTCCCAACGAAAGGTTCTTGTTCAGGTGCTGAGGCTTTTGCGAGTAATAGTGTCGTACCGCTCGAGCCTGGGGGTGACACCACCACCCAACGTTTATCTTGTTCTGGTTGATAGGTATCCTCGATCACTGTAAAATGGAGCTTCTCCGTATAGAACGCTATCGCCTCATCATAATCTCTCACGACCAAAGCGATGTGAACGATCGATTGTCTCATAGTATTACCTTCTCTGCCATACGTTTTCTTAGGCATTGTCGAGAAAGCTGAGCGTGATGGGAAAGTGGAGGCATGTTGAAATGTACATTTCTGATTACGGGGTCCCTTTATGACCGGTAGCAGCCTACCAAGTGCAACGGATGCTAGCCGCCATCGTGTGTGTCGGGATCAATTTACGGCCACCGCTCTAGCCCTACTTGCTTCTCTGTCGGCTGAAAGCCAAGAGACTCGTACAACCGGGCCGGGCTCGAAGCTTGTTCGGCCACGATAACAAGCGTGTGTAGGTCGTACTCGGCCTTGGCCCAGCGACCGGCTTCATAGATCAGGGTTCCTGCAATCCCTCGGCGCCGAAAGTCGGGATGAGTCTCGACGGATTGGAACCGGCCAACACCGCCATCATGAAAAAGGCCCATATCCGCTACGAGTTGCTGGTTGACAAAGGCTCCAAACCAGTCTCCGAGGCCTGATGCGACCATGTTCCAGTAGCGATCCATTTGCTGCTTGCGGAATGTTCGATACTCGCTCTCTTCAAACTCGGATCCTTTGCATACCACTTGGTTCTCAATGGCCTGTTCCCAATCGGATTCGGTTTTCAATGCTCGGATGCTCACCAGGTCCGAGGGCCTGGCAGGTCTGCGGGTTTCACTACTCACCATGACGACATCACAGTTTAAACGAAAACCCGCCTGCAAGAAGGGCTGGATCAGGCCCTGCTCTCCCTCAGGTGAGTCCCAGCCGAAAACTTGATGTTTCACCTCGGGCAGGGTACCAATTTCCAAAACGAACAGGTTGCACCATTTCCTGAAATCACCCTCCCGAGGCGGTCGAGAGAAGAGTAGGAAGTTTCCCCAATAAAACCCCGGGTTCGCGGGCGTTCGGATCACCAGATAGTCCCCGCGGTCGGTGACCTCCCCGTCAAAGGTGGGAAAGATCAGATCTGTGCGGTAACCTAACGACTTAACATTCATGGCGGCTAACGACCATTCTTACAAAGTCCGCCTGATCCGTCGCTCCGGTTCAACGCTTAGTTTGGCGGACAAATCCGGCAATTCTCACGCTGGTTCTGAATCGCCGTTGGCGTAGAGGAAGCGATTCAGTGTCGTGAGAGCCACCTCGAATGTTCTCAGCTAATGCCTCGAAGGGGGAAACGCTACTGGGCGAAGGTGCTCCGGAAGGCGTCTGTACTGCCAATCACGTTCCGTGGCCGTGGCAGCACCGGTGTCGATGGGGCTTGCGGCGACGGTCGCGGCCGTGACAGCATAGGTAGCGGCGTGGCGGGCGTGATCGGCGACGTGGGTGGTTGCGGCGGCGTGACCGGTGGCGCGGGCGGCGTCGCGCGCCTTGCTTATCGTTAACTCGCCACGCGCCCAGGCGCGCCCTGCTTCGAGGGCTTTGCGAGGTCGGTCGTCTTCTGAGTACTTCTCCTCGAAGTGGGGAAGCACGTGCTCGGCGCAGTCGGCGGCCCAGAGCACCAATAACCTGTGGTACTGCTCGTCGAGCCGCTTGCTGTGTTCAACCTTCATCGAGCCCCCCTCTGTCTAGGGTTACGTATTAAGAATTCATGCTGCGTAGTGCGGCCAAACAACATCAGGAGCGAGCCATGCGTCACCGATAAGGATCATGCTGAAGAAGTGATGGGGTGCCGCCATATAAACCATAGTTAAGCTAAACCACTGTCATGAAATTGAGATGTTGTTTGGAATTTAAGGTATCGCCTCAAGCATTCTGGCGGCCTAACCGGTAAGGCGATCACTCATTAGTGTAATCAAGTATCCTATATCTGAGCAAATTACCCTTTCCGGGTAACTGGACATGGCAACGATGCCGCCCTCTGTTACGTCCTCACAACCCCTGTTTCTGTTCAGCGCAAGGCCAGTCTGGAATCCGTCTCCATGATGCGTTCCTTGTCAGCAGGTTTGTAAGGATATGTTTATCGAGGTGGACAACCAAGCGTACGGTTTCAATGCGTCTGATCCGCCAGCTCCCACCACAGAAAGGTGGCAGCGACGCCGGCAATACCCGTGAGCGCCATAATCACATAGCTAACTGCGCCAAGGGGCACGCCCTGTGAATACAAGGCAGGTATGGACCAGGGAAAGTATTCGCCCCAGCCGACGATGGCAAGAATCGCCACACCCATCGGCGGCAAATAACCGTGCCCGGCGCTGGCGAAGAAGATAATCGGCGTGATGCTGGCGATGGTGAGAGCAGCCGTGATCGCGATCGTGACGCTACCTTGTTGGATCACTTGCGCCGGAACCTCAGGCAAATCTACAGCAGCGCCAACGGCAAGCCCGACCCCGTAGATGACCAAGACCAGCACGGTTGACCAAGCCGCAATCAGAACGAATTTGGCCGCCACAATGGCCGAGCGTGAGATGGGCAGGGCCAGCAAGTCTTTGATCGTGCGGTCAGAATACTCGCGGCCAAAAACCCAACTGCCGATGAGGCTGAACAGGATGAGGCCGCCAACCGCTGTGGCCTGAGCAAGGAGATCGAGGAAGGTCGGCCAATCCGCTACCCCTGCCATCAACTGCGCCTTGGTGCTGATCAATCCAGCTCGCCGGGCTAATTCAGGGTACTTGAGGATGATCATGAAGAAACCGCCCACCAGGGGAACCAGCAAGAACCCGATCCCGGTGAGCAAGGGCATTTTGGAACGGCGGGCCTTGAATAGCTCGACCCAGGTTGCCTGCATCAAGTTGTTCATATTTACAGATCCCCCTGCAAGCCGACCAGTCGCAGAAAATAATGCTCGAGGTCTTCCTGTTCGACAT
>PIVW01001327.1 GCA_003353825.1 Chloroflexota bacterium | reverse complement strand
TTCAAAGTTCCTCCGCCGCAGTGGCGGCCCCACAAGCAACGAGGGCGGCCATCGCTAGAGGCTTTACGCCTCATTCAACGATGGTGTCCTACTCCCAGTTGAAGTGCAGTCCTACCTCATGATCCGTTAAACTCATTCTCCTACTGTATTATCTTTTTGCTTTTCGCGCCAGTTTTTTATGCAGGGGAGTGAACGGTTACATCCACTGCAAGGCCAAAGGCGTCGCCACCGCTAACCGGTCCGAACAGATCGACTAGACGAGCTTTGCTATCGATGACACTTACAAATCCATCGAGATGGCTGACGAAAGCGTTGTTCCGCTCGACGACTACGAGTGCAGGGGCATCCGCCACGGCAATAGTAGCGAGTGGTTGTCGAGAGACTACATCGAACACACTCACGCTGTTATCTGCGAAATTAGCGACAAACAGACGATCCGCACCGGCATCGGCGCCCCAGGGTAAATTGCCAACCGCAATCAGGTCGACCAGACCTACCTCAACCAGATCGATCACGCTCACATTACTGCTATCGCGATGTACCATGTAAGCCATGCCCTGCCATTCTGTTACCGCGTTGGCGCCACGTTGTGTATGCTAATCTAAACCGCGCCCACTACGGCCAAGAACGCGCGTCGAAACTGCGCCCACCCAAGCGGTTATCCGTTATCATAGGAGGTAATCCTAAAGGTAACGGAGGCCAAGGAAATGGTCAAAGTGGAAGCATACGAAGCAATCCGAAGAGCCCATTACATA
>PIVW01000624.1 GCA_003353825.1 Chloroflexota bacterium | reverse complement strand
TTATCAGGGTTGTTGCCATTTTCATCCCTCACGAGGTCTACGTATGTTGAGGAATTCTACATCAACTTACGCTCACTTGCAGGTTCGACCCTCTTTGGTTCTGGCTTGTCCAGGTTAGGGTTACCTGCGATCATACTCAGGGTATACGCTTTTGAATTTGCCACCAGCGCCTGCTCGTATTGCCCCGTTTTTTGCAGAAAGAAGGCCTGATACAGCAAAAGCTGTGCACATAGCTCAGGATCGGCGGCAGCATTCACCTCTCGCCGACACAGATAGGCGACTGCCTGTCTGAAAACGCGTTCTCCCCCCGACCAGGGTCCGACCAGACGGAAATATCTAAAGAGACCTTTCTGGGCCTGCGCAAGGGAGGTGAATCTCCGGCGGGAAAGGGCGAGCTGCCAGGCTACGAGAATATGGGTTAGTTCACACTCGATGGCAAGGGGATGGCCCCCAAGCACACGACAGATTTCGACGATAGCGGCTGCGTTCTCAGTTGCCAGTGTAAAATCTGACCGCAGGCGGCGGCCGCTGCTTACGAACAGGTTGGCGGCGTCGCTTGCCTCCACCGGCGTTGTATCGTCGGGCAAGCTGAGCCCGGGCACCTCGTAACACCACTCGCCCTCGACCGCCAACGATTGCCGGCAGGTAACGAGGAGTTGTAGCCGTGGGGCGAACTGCAAAAGCCGGGGGAGCACATGCGCCGCCTCGAGATAAGGGTCGAAATTGTCGAGGATGAGCAGCAACTGCCGTTGCGCCAAGATATCGTTGAGTTTGCGAGCGAGCGGGAGTTGTGGCGATATCTCGTCACTCGGGTTCGCCAAGCCCGATAGGATGGCGGCTACCAAGTTTGTTTCGAGATCGACATCAGCCTGTGTTGGTGGGGGCAGCAGCAAAAAAGCGGCGCCGTGTTCGTAGCCGGGTTGTAACTCTCGCGCCAACTGCAATGCCAGCCGGGTTTTGCCACTGCCGCCCAACCCTAGCAACGTGAGTAAACGACAGTGTTGCTCTGCCACTATCTCTGCCACCTGGAGGCGTTCGTGAGTCCGACCCACAAAGGGAGTGAGATCGGCGGGGAGTGGCTGAGGATTCCAGCCTGGTTCACCATCATGCAACCCTTTTTGGACGATGATGGCCCGCTGTTGATCGTCAGCAGTCTCGAGAAGGGCGCGTAATCCCTCGCGGGATAAGGCATGGCCGGCGGCTGCCAACAAAGCCAACATCTGATCAGAGTCGAGTTGCAAAGCAACAGCAACGGCCATCACCTGTTGCCATTGTCTGGGCCTCTGCACACGCCCTTCCACCCAGTTCGCCAATGTGCGGCGGGGCAGATCGGCGAGCCGCGCGACCTGCGCCAGCGAGAGATCACGTTGCTGGATATGGGCGCCGAGTAGATCTGCGAAGAGAAAACGTTCGGACATAATGTGGGGTCGAAGAATAGACGGGGGAGAGAGCCCGTCCGGGCGCGTACGACATCTGCTTTCGACACTACCATTGCAGAAAAAAGGGACAATTGCCAACATCATAACCGAAAAGTAGTATCTTCTCAATATTTCGGGGCACTCGCCGAATAAATTCGGGCTCTGGGGCGGGGTTCTACGAACCTACGCCGAACGTCCACCTTCGTGGACGGGTTGGTTCCCCCAAGTTATTGAGAAGATACGAACCCCCTCAACAGTTGGATGTCAAACCCGCCGTGTTTAGCCGAAACTGAGCACCGTATAGGTTGTGAGGAGTGCCGGTCCACATGAAGCCATTCTCGAAACAGCGGACAACACTTTTGCCCTTTGCCCTTTTCCTTCTTGCCATCTTATTTTATGAAAGTTGAGAATTTATTCCGGTAATGTCTTCTGGCCAGATCCGCCGGGAGATGAATCACCCTGCTAGTAAACAGCGCCGGATAAATCCGGCTTTGCCATGAGTTCATGGCCTTTCTGGTGACGAAATAGCCCCATTTATGGGGCGCCGCTTTGTAGCACTGGGATTGATCCCGGTGCGGGCGCCGCCAAGAGAGATGCTCTATTACAGGATTAATTTGTTGATCTTCATCAAAGCAGATTGAAACATTCATTGCAGGGGCACATGACAGGAAACATTGGCCAAAAAATGGCCAATTATTGACCGAAAATTGCACCAGACGCGTCGTAGACTTCATGCTACAGTAAACATAAGCTAATCAATATACACTCAAAGGAGAAACGCATGACCGCCAGATCCCGTTTGTTTCACTTGATTGTTTTTTCCACTCTCTTGTTCCTGGGTGTGATGTCAGGTACAAACACGCCGGTGCAGGCCGGATCGTTGCAACACAATCGGGTCGAGCTCACCACCAGCCGGCAGGAGTCGCCAGTTTCGGAGTGGGTAGAGCAAGCTATACGTTATGTGGCCGAAACGTATGGCATTGCCGAAGATGTGTTGCGCCTGACCAATGAAGAAGGACTGCATCTACCGACCCTGGACAAAACCATCCGCATCATCGCCCTCACGGCAATGCTGCAGCCGGACTACCCCGTCTACAAGGTGTTGATCGATATCGACACCGGCGAAATCAGTGAGGATCTTCAAGCACTGCGCCAGGCCGAAGAGGAAGCGCGCATGCTTAAGTACGGCAGGCTCGATACCAGCCTGTTCGACATGTTGCAGGAGGCTGATGATGATGATGATGAGATCTTTCCTGTGGCGATTTGGGCAGCGGAGTACGATAAAAGGTTGTCGCCACCCGAACTCTATGATATCTTGGCCGCCCGCTATCCAGAAGCAGCACAGGCCATGGCCGAGGGTCGCAAGCCCTGGCGAGTTGAGGATAAGGAGCTTTCTAAAGAAATTCGTACCGCCTATTTTGCCGAACTGGATAAGAACGCAAAAACCCGCATCACCCCGATCCTGGCCATGCTCAAACGCTATGAAGAAAGTGTAGAACATCAGATGGGCGAACCCAGGATCGTGGCTGAGATACCCAAGAAAATGATCCTCAAGCTGGATCGGCATCCGGCCGTAGCCAGGATTTTCTACGATAGTAATGAAGTAGTACCGGATGATTTGAGCGAGCCGGAGATGGATGGTGCTACGTCCACTACCAGCACACCTGAAGGAGGGCTATTAATTGAAACCATTCAGGAGCCCCA
>PIVW01000124.1 GCA_003353825.1 Chloroflexota bacterium | reverse complement strand
GGGTTTACACCCAAAGTCATGTGGATTATCTGGCGGAAGTGCTGCTGTATGTGAACGATCTGCGAGATCGTATCCGCGGCCTGCGTATGACTTATGATCCGGCTGTATTACGCCACTTCACCGCCCATTTCGAACCGGGGTATGGGCAAATGGTTGTAGATTGACCATCTACACACAAAGTATTATAGTACCATATTACTTCATGCCAAGGGAGTTTTTTATGACACTGCGTACAACTATTTACTGCACCGATATGATCGAATCGAAATTAAAGGCGCTGCTCGCTGCAGCTGAATGTGACCCGGTGAGTTGGAGCGCCAAAACTGGCAAAGGAGCGCCAAAAAACACCAATCAACTCATCTCGACATTGATCGAAATAGGATTCGATATAATCGAAGATCAACTTCCTAAGGCTCTGCTAATGGAACAGCGTCCAGTTTGGGAAACAGTGGCCGCTATTGGTATCTCGCTACCAGAAGAATCTTGGGAAGATGTCCCCGTTGATCTCTCAAAGAACCTGGATTATTACCTCTATGGTGGATTACCAAATAAAGGGACGCCGACCGACGCATGAAGACCGTTTTCGCCGACTCAGATTACTGGATAGCACTTTTGAATCCACGAGACCAATTGCATCAGCAGGCTCTAGACATCTCTAATGATATATCGCCTGTACATATCGTAACCAGTGAAATGGTATGCACAGAGGTGCTAAACTACTTTGGAAAACGAGGTCCAGTATTACGCGTGGTTGCTGCTCGACTCATGAAGACCATACGGAACGATTTACAAGTGACAGTGATCGCTCAGTCCAATATGTGGTTCGCGGCTGCCCTTCGCCTCTATGAACACCGTCAAGACAAAGCGTGGAGCCACACCGACTGTTCTTCAATTCTAATTATGAATAAGGAAGGCTTGGTTGAAGTCCTCTCATATGATAAGCATTTCATGCAGGCAGGGCTTACTCCTCTGCTCAGATAGTGTAATTTCCTCCAGGCTCAAGTTCGGTACTCGCTGTTGATCCTGATATATTCGTGGCTGAGATCGCAGGTCCACACCGTTGATTGGCCGGGTTCATCACCGAGGCGTATGTCGATCAGTAATTGCGGTTGGTTGAAGCGTTTGCGTGCTTCTGACTCATCATAATCAATGGGGGCGCCATTGGCGAGGACTTGCAGGGGTTCTGTATTTTCACCCTGTTTATCCCGTCCCTGGAACCATAACTCGACCTGTGTCGTATCAAAATCGATGTCGCTGTTCCCCGCCGCCATCAGGATCCGCCCCCAGTTGGCATCGCCACCGTAAATGGCCGTCTTGACAAGTGGTGAAATGGCGATGCTGTTGGCAATCTGGTGTGCCTGAACATCATTCTCTAACCCGAATACGCGAATGGTAACCAGCTTGGTTGCGCCCTCGCCATCTTGTACGATAGCCTTCGCCAATTGGGTGCTCACATCGCTCAGTGCCTTCACAAAGGCTGTGAAGGCCGCTGAATCGGGATTGTCGATGATGTTGTTACCGGCGCTGCCATTGGCGAGCACTGCCACGGTATCGTTGGTGCTGGTATCGCCGTCTACACTTATGCGGTTAAAGGAGCGACTGACAGACAGCTTCAGCGCCAGTTGCAGAGCGGTGGTGGAGATAGCAACATCGGTCGTGATCACAGCCAGCATCGTCGCCATATTAGGGTGGATCATACCCGACCCTTTGCTCATGCCCGCCAGCAGGATCCTGTGCCCGCCCACGTCTGCTTCGGTAGTGGCCACCTTCATGCGTGTGTCGGTGGTCATGATGGCGCGGGCAGCATTTGTAAAGCCATCAGAATCAGACCGCAACTGTGGGTAGAGTTCAGGCAAGGCGGCCTCGATAGAGTCCACCGGCAGGGACACACCGATCACACCGGTGGACATGACCAGGGTAGACCAGGGGTTAAGGCCGAAAACGAATTCGAGAGCCTCGGCGCTGCGTCTGGCCGCGGCCATGCCCTGAACGCCGGTCACAGCATTGGCATTACCACTGTTGATCAGCACCGCCTGTACGCCCTCGGGGTTGAACTCCAAGAGCCGGCGATCATACACGACCGGAGCAGCGGCGAACTGGTTTTGTGTGAACACAGCCGCCGCTGTACAGGGCGTCTCGCTGAAAATCAGGCCGAGATCAAGCGCGCCATCTTGTTTGATCCCACAATGCATACCCCCATATGAAAAACCGCCGGGAAGATCGTATGGTGCCATGGACTATTCCTCCGCTTGTGCAGCCAGTGTACGGCTTATCTGATCGATGTGTGCTTCGCCATGTTCGGCATAGAGCCGCAGCTGATCGTCCAGCGTTACTTCGCCACTCTCAGGATGAATGCCACTACGTTGCCAGACGCCATCGGGCAATTCGCTCCAAAAATGTACCCAACGGTCGTGCAGGCTGCGCAGAAGTGCCAATGAGCTTCTGATATCTGCAGAGGAGGCGTCGGGGAATTTCGCCCAGATGTCCTGGTCATAGGGCTTGAGCAGGGGCCGCGTTTCGCTGGCGATCAACTTGCAACGAATGTAGCTAATCATGTGCGAATCGGCGAGATGGTGGACGTTTTGAGCGACGCTCCATTCGCCATCTAGGTAATGCGTTGTCAATTGCTCGGCAGATAAGCCTGCTGTCAATGCCTCGATCTGTGATGGCAAGTGCTTGGTTTTAGTGATAAACGTCTGACGCTGTTTCGGTGCAGTCATGATTTAATAAGGAGTTGAATGAGTTTTAGGTGCTGCATGCTACCTGCCCCAACGGGGCCTGATTTTCTCAACGCAGTCTGGGAACAATCGCTAATCTCTTTTGAAGGAACTGTAATCGGTGGTTTCATATTCTGTGACGCCGATACCTTCACGCTCGAGCATGGCCTGGACCTTCATGGGCAGTCCGAACAACTTGATAAAGCCCTCAGCATCTTGCTGGTTGTAGACGTCATCCTCATCAAACGTTACATAATCTTCGCGATAGAGGCTGTATGGGCTCTCGCGTCCCACCAAAATGGCATTGCCCTTGTACAACTTAAAGCGCACAATACCGGTGATGTTCTTTTCAGTTGCCTGCACAAAGGCATCCAATGCCTCCCGTAGAGGCGAGTACCACTGTCCGTTGTAAACCATCTCCGCATACTTCAGGCCGATCTGTTCCTTGTAATGCAGTGTTTCTTTGTCGAGACAGAGTTGTTCCAAGGCACCGTGAGCATCATAGAGTAATTTCCCGCCCGGCGTTTCGTAGACACCATGTGATTTCATACCGACCAGGCGATTTTCGACTAGATCGACTCGCCCAACCCCATGTTTTGCTCCGAGCGCATTCAATTCTTCGATAACCCCAATCGGGCCCGAGGCTACGCCATTCACACGTTCAGGGATGCCTTCTCTGAATGCTATCTCGACATACTCGGGGTCATCCGGGGCAGATTCGGGCGAAGATGTCAGAGTATACATCACTTCTTCGGGTTCATTCCAAGGGTCTTCGAGCAATCCACCTTCGTGGCTCATATGCCAGATATTGCGGTCCCGGCTGTAGATCGATTTTTCGGTGGCGGCGACCGGTACGTTGTATTCGGCGGCGTAGTCCAGGGCATCTTTGCGACCTTTGATATCCCACTCCCGCCAGGGGGCGATGATCTTAAGGGTGGGGTTCAACGCCATCACCGTCAATTCGAATCGAACCTGGTCATTGCCTTTGCCGGTGGCGCCATGTGCGACGGCTTCGGCCCCTTCCAACTGGGCGATTTCGACCATGCGTTTGGCGATGAGGGGACGGGCAAAGGAGGTGCCTAAGAGGTATTTTCGTTCGTAGACAGCGCCTGCCTGCATGGTGGGAAATACGAAATCGGTGATAAACTCCATACGAAGGTCTTCGATGTAACATTTGCTGGCGCCAGAAGCGATAGCCTTAGCTTCCAGGCCCTCCAACTCCTCTTCCTGTCCCAGGTCGGCACAGAAGCATATGACTTCGCAGCCGTAGTTGTTACGTAACCAGGGCACGATCACCGAGGTGTCTAGGCCGCCAGAATAGGCGAGCACAACTTTGTTGATTTTGGGTTTGGTAGACATGGTGGGCTCCGAGGAAGGTATGAGATTTGTTTTTGGAGATCAAGGTTTGAATGCCGTACAGGTGATGACGTTGAGGATACAATAAAAAACCACGAGGATGGTGATCCGTCGTGGTAGGGGTACGAGATAAGGGTTATCGCAAGCGCGCGACGGTGCGAGTCAGGCGTGTTGCCTTACCTCATCCCTGTTCCTGTTGCGCCTAGCTTGTAGATAAAACATACTGGAAACTATAGCGGATGGTCGGCTGCGTGTCAACATTGCATGGCCCCATCATTTGCGTTCTCGATTTCACCAACAGATAATCTATTAATGAATCTCACACAATCGCTTAAGGCCAAAGCGCTCGATCTAGGTTTCGATCTGGTGGGCATTGCCCCGGCCGGACCCAGCCCCGATCATGACCGCTATGTACGATGGGTGGAGGCGGGCTACGCAGGAGACATGGGCTATTTGGCTCGACACACCGACCTTAAGGTAGACCCTCATCGACTCCATGCTAACGCACAAACGATTATTCTGGTGGGCCTGAACTACCATCATCCCATCGACCCTGGCCTCCGTTCGGATCCTGGCCGGGGGCAAATTGCAGCATACGCATTGGGTAATGATTACCATGAGGTTATGCGCAAGGCACTGATCGAGCTGGATGGCTGGTTGAGATCAGAGACAGGTCGAAACAGCCGAGGTCGTGTTTTTGTCGATAGCGCCCCGGTTTTAGAGCGTTCTTGGGGGATGCGCGCAGGATTGGGATTTATCGCTAAGAATACATGTTTGATCAGTCCGGGGATGGGGTCGTGGTTTTTCATTGGCGGGCTTTTGGCGCCGGAACAGCTTGAATACGATGCGCCGCCAGTGGAGATCAAAAGGCTAAAGGCAAAGGGCAAAGGGCAAGAATATCCAATCTCCAACCTCCAATCTTCTAGTCATTGGCGGTTTCCCGATGGCCGTACCGGAAGCTGCGGCGTCTGTACCCACTGCCTTGATGTGTGTCCGACCGCTGCACTCGTATCACCACACGAGTTGGATGCCCGTCTTTGTATTTCCTATCTCACCATCGAATTGCGTGGTGAGATACCGATCGAGTTACGCTCAAAGCTAGGAAACTGGGTATTTGGTTGTGATCTATGCCAGGATGTTTGTCCCTGGAATCGAGCTGCAGAAGCATCGGTACATCCCTCGTTACGACCTCACCCCGACCGTCTGGCCCCGCCCCTGACGGATTTGCTTGCACTCGACCACTCTAGCTTCAATCAACGTTTTCGCAAAAGTCCTGTCAAACGTGCCAAGTGGGAGGGCTTCGTGCGCAATGTCTGCGTGGCAGTCGGGAATTGGGGGGAGCCAGCAGCATTGGCGGGACTTAGCCACCATCTGTTCGAGAGCCCACCTCTGGTCGCAAAACATGCGGCCTGGGCACTGGGGCAGCTTGCCGGGAATGTCGGGATATTAACCCTTCGACATGCCCATGGGATGATCGCAGAACCCCAAGTTAAACTAAGTGTCGAGACAGCATTAAACGAATCGCAGTAGATCCAGAAAGTGAATGGGGGATGTGTATGAAAATCAAAAGGCAAAACGCAAAGTGTAAAAGGCAAAAGTGCTGTCCGCCGCTCTGTAAACGACTCCACCCGGGACTGGCAGTCCTCAAACCATTTGGGTGAGACATGACCAAAACGAGTTGGGAGCAGACTAACCTGCAAGAGCTACTGCTCGATACGCGTTTCCCTTTGACAGCCCCGAACAGGCCCGTTACAATGAGCCTAATCGATAAAATGCGCCTAAGTTTTCACATAACATATTCCTGAACGCTGGAGGTATATCATACGATGCCGCATGTCATTGTAGACACTTGTATTCGCGACGGCGCCTGTACCGAAGTCTGTCCGGTAGAATGTATAGTGGCCGGTTTTCCAGAAAGTGATTGGCCCTGGTACTATATTGATCCAGACACCTGTATCGATTGTGGCGCCTGCATACCGGAATGCCCGGTTGAGGCGATTTTCACCGATGCCGATACCCCATCAGAGTTTGGTGCTGCGGAAGCACTCAATGCCAAGTTTTTTGGCGAAGGCCCGGGCTACGATTCAGCAGCGTAATGCCGCCTGATCTGCACGAACATAAGGACCCTTGCCAGCCGGTGAGGGTCTTTGTATCTACAACAAGGAGCAAAACATGACAAAAGAAACCAGCCACCCTATCGAGCACGCCCTGATCATTATGGCTCATCCCGATGATGCAGAGTTCTGTTGCGCCGGCACGGTGAAAGAATTGACGGATAACGGCGCCACCGTCACATACATTGTGCTAACCAACGGCGATAAAGGCAACCACAATCTGGAGATCACGGTGCCACAATTGGTGAAAGCTCGCATGGATGAACAACGTGCGGCCGCAAGTATCTTGGGCGTAAATCAGGTCATCTTTATGGGCGAAGAGGATGGTTTTCTGGAACCAAATCGAGAACTACGCCGCCGCCTGGTTCGCCACATTCGAATACTCAAGCCTGATCTGGTCATCTGCCAGAATCCAGAACTATACCTTAGTGGCGACCGATATATCAATCATCCCGACCATCGTAACGCCGGCCAAGCTGTCTTCGAAGCAGTCTTTCCTGCGGCAGGCAACCCCATGTTCTTTCCCGATCTGTTGGCCGAAGGATTGGACCCTCACGAAATTCGAGAATTGTGGATTTGCATGGTGCCCGAGCCTGACCACAAAATCGAGATCAGCGACCGTCTCGAGGTAAAAATCCAGTCACTGCGCCAACATATCAGCCAATTCGACGATCTCGATGAGCTTGAGACCAGGTTGCGAGAGCGTTGGGTGGAAGAGGATGATGCCGGAGAAAAACACTACTTCGAGTCCTATAAAAGAATGAAGTTCAAAGATTAAAAACTTACATGCAGGAGCAAATCAAATGAGCGAATACCGAGTTGAGAAGGATTCTATGGGTGAGGTTCACGTGCCCGTCGCTGCACTTTATGGCGCTCAAACCCAACGCGCTGTAGAGAACTTCCCCATCAGTGGTCTGACCTTTCCCCGCAGTTTTATTCGGGCGTTAGGTTTGGTCAAAGCTGCATGTGCACAGGCCAACCTTGATCTGAATCTCATGGACGAGGTGATGTCACAGGCGATTCAGGGGGCTGCTAATGACGTCGCCGCCGGTGACTATGACGGCCACTTCCCAATCGACATCTTTCAGACAGGATCAGGCACCAGTACCAATATGAATGCCAATGAGGTCATCGCCACATTGGCAACAGAGTCCCTGGGCAGCAAAGTGCACCCCAACGATCACGTCAACATGGGTCAATCATCCAACGATGTCATTCCCACCGCTATCAATGTAGCCGCTTACCTGGAAGCACAGGAGGTTGTGCTCCCCGGTCTGCAGCATCTGTATGAAACGCTGATCGAGAAAGCAGCAGATGTGGACGATGTGGTGACCACCGGGCGCACACATCTCATGGACGCGATGCCTGTGCGTATGAGCCAGGAAATCGGTGGCTGGGCCACACAGATCGGGAAGGGCATGGATGGTGTGAGCAGTGCTTTGGATCGGGTTCGACATCTGGGCCTGGGTGGTACTGCGGTCGGCACCGGCATCAACGCACATCCTGAATTTGGCGCCAGGGTGGCGGCAATCTTGGCGGAACGCACAGACCATGCCTTTGCCAGCAATGATAGCTATTTTGAGTCGCTCTCCGCCCCTGATGCCATTGTCGAGCTAAGTGGCCAACTGAAAACCGTCGCCGCTGCCATGATGAAGATCGCCAACGATCTACGTTGGATGAATTCAGGTCCCATCGCCGGTATCGGTGAGATATCGCTCCCGGCCCTCCAACCTGGCTCAAGCATCATGCCCGGCAAGATCAACCCCGTCATTCCTGAAGCCGTCACCATGGTTTGCGCGCAAGTCATCGGCAATGATATGAGCATAACCATCGGCGGCATGTCGGGAAACTTCCAACTCAATGTCATGCTTCCCATGATCGCTTTCAATGTCCTGCAGTCCGAGCATATCCTGGGCAACAGCGCCCGGGTGCTGGCTGACAAAGCTATCGCCGGATTCTCGGTCAATCGGGATCGAATTGCCGGGTTGGTCGAAAAGAACCCCATCCTGGTAACGGCACTGAACCCGGTCATAGGCTATGAGCTAGGGGCAAAAGTTGCCAAGGCCGCCTACGCCCAGAGCCGTGCTCTGAAAGAGGTGGCGGCAGAGATGACTGACCTGACACCGCAAGAGTTGGATGACCTATTGGATCCCGCTAGATTGACGCAAGGCGGTATTCAGAGTAAATAGCAGTCGCTATCATTAAGTTAAGTGAGTTAACCCAGGTGCAATGCACCTTAACTTCACGACATTGAAATGGCAGTACTCTGTTATGAGATGATAAGACCGGGTGAAACATGACGCCCGGTCTTATCTTGGGTGGCAACGAGGGTTTACGTCAAGGCACTCGCCGAATAAATTCGGACTCTGGGGCGTGCCGCCGAACGTCCACCTACGTGGACGAGTTTGTTCCCCCGAGTTATTGAGAAGATACTTCAGGGCTACCGGTACCCGGTTTACAAACACCATGTACTTAGGGATTGACGATGATCAAGGGATTGGGAACAAACAGTAGAGCGCCCAACACCAACATAAATACTGCCAACGCTTTGTGCTTCCCATCTAGCGGTGTCAGATCATCCATAGGCACGGCATAGGTGCGGCCAAATGCGAACAACAGCCCCGCCCAAATCAGCCAACTCGGATGCTGAATGGCCAGAAGTAGGAAAACGGCGATGAGGATGTACGTAAGTGGGCGGATACGCTCGCCAAATAGGGTAAAGGCTGCATGCCCCCCATCCAGTTGACCCGCCGGTATCAGATTCAGAGCTGTGACCAGTAACCCGACCCAGCCAGCAAAGGCCATATTGTGCAACATCACATCCATGCCATCTGGGGTAGGCAAGATCTGGCGGAAGAACATGAATTTTGCTGCTACATAAAAGAGGGAGTTCCCTTCCATCATATACGAAACACCTTGTGGTAGACCTGCCACTGCGGAGAGACTGAGGCCGACCA
This sequence comes from Chloroflexota bacterium, assembly GCA_003353825.1. The sequence goes on along the minus strand of PIVW01000124.1, from coordinate 3,904 downwards.
GAAGTATGGGGATAGCAAAGACCAATCCCGCCAAGGGACCGGCAGCGCCCATTTGTAACAGGTGGCGGCGATTCTTGGGCGGAACAGTCATGAAGATGACGGCCCCCAGCGTTCCCAGGATGGTTATCGGCAGTGGTATGAAATAGGGTGGGCTCGTCGCCATCTTGTGGTGTCTGGCCACGAAAAAATGGCCCAGTTCGTGAGCGAGCAATATCGTCATCAGGGGTAGGGCATAGGTCAGGCCTGCCTCCCAATCGATATTGAAATCAGCGGTGAAGCCGGCGACAAAGAATACCGATGTCAGTGTGGCCACAAAGAGGATCACGGCCACACGGTAGTTCGCCGTATGTGGGACGATCTCATCCTTTACTGCATAGAGGATGGGCTGTCCTTCCTCGCGTCTGAAAAAGATCAAGTAGCCTTCTTCGTGGGCGCGTTTGGCGATGGTATCGTAAGCAGGTTCGGTCGGGGTGAGAAATCGGCCTTCGAGACGTACCGCGTAGTCCCAGCGCATGAACTCGACATCATAGGTGATGCCCTCGATTTCAAATATATCTGCCGTGGCCTCGCGTAATTGTTCTGTGATGCGGCCTCGAACCAGGTTGTCGATGGGCAAATGAAGACTCCTAGGTTGTCGAATAGTACTTGGAAAGTAAAAGGCAAAAAGCAAAGTGCAAAAGGCAAATGTGCCCTCCGCCTGGGACTGCCTGTTCTTAAGCTATTTTCATCGTTGGTGGTGAGGTAACGATCATGTTGGCTGCTTTTGCAAATAGATTTTTCGGCCGACAGCGCCATGCCGATTCAAATCGGCCAAAATGGTGAAATCCGCGTTCGCTGCCAGAAATGCGTCGGCAGCTTGGGTCACACCAGGCCAGTCGGGATTATGATAGTCATCCACAACCATGACTCCCCCTGGCAGCACATGCTTGCGACCAAGTAGAAGATCGTTCATGGCCACGTCCTCAGAGTGCCCGCCGTCGATGTGGATGAAACGAAATCGCCGATCATCAGCCAAAACCATATCGTTACTGAGACAGGCGTGGATCTCCACCATCCCGGCCATCAATTCTGGATTCACTTGTTTGATGTTGTCGATAACATCGCCCGGGCCAGGTTGCTGGTTGTAGTGATCTTCGATTTCCAGATCAAATGCATCGCAAATGACGATTTTCTCTCCAGGTTTGAGGCAGTAGGCCATCATTGCTGAAGACCGTCCATAATAACTACCTATCTCGAACAGATCGCCCTCTATCCCGTATGCCGATTGTAGAGATAGCACCAGGTAGAAATGGACGCAGTCATCGATAGTGAACCAACCCGGTAGATTCCTTATGAGGTCGAATACCTCAGAGACCAACGGTCCAGGTTCAGACGTTGGCGGATAGGCCGTCTGGTCATGCGAACGCTTGCCAAGCCTGTTCGCGCTCCCTCCACGCTTCAGACGCCGCAAAGTTTTGGCAAACTGATCTGGCAATCTACTTAGTACGGCCTGTTTCATAAGATGTTTTTATTGTTCCGTTGATCCTCACCCTTGTACACAATTCATCTGCCGTCGCCATCAGCTCTGTAACTGAATCATATCGGGACAGGCATCATGGTCGACGGCATACAGGTAGAGCGGAAATGAGCTGGAGGTAGCTGAGATGATATCATATTTCGACCTAAACTCTGATAAGTCGTCGCGCGTTACAGGATCTTCAGCCGTAAACTCGCCAACTAACGAGAGTTTGCAGTTTGGCACGACGGCCAATACACCGCCTGGACTCCAATAGCGCCAGAGAATGACATCGTATACCAATATATGAGCCGAGAGTACGTAATCCATCTGCATCAACCAATCCTCGCTGACATCCTGGCCAAAGGATCCGTAGATAGGATTGAGGAGATGTACCTCACCCGCAAGTACGAGTTCGATAAGTCCCCGCTTATCCTTTTTATCGATATTGGCAGCCAATGCCACCGTGCTGCCAGATATCTGTTCGCGTAATGACAAGAGTGACGAATTCTGAAATGGATCGGCCGCCAATTCTACAGGGTTGGCAGACATTGCAGTAGCTGTGAGAACTAAAGCGGTACCGGCAAGCAAAAGGGGCCGAACGGCTAACTGTAAGCGGCTTAACCAGAAGGCCAGCAACAGCAAGACAAGCACCCCAAATGCAATTCCTAAGCCTCGTAAAGCCTGCCATGGCCCTAACCACAGCAATAAATCGAATATCTCAGCCTCCCGTTCAGACAGGGTGCGGCCAAATAATGGCAGGTATTCGCTTATTGATAGGCCTGGATAAGCACGTACGAGAATGACAGTTATTTCAAATAAGAGGCCAATGCTAAATACAACCCACAACCATTTGGGCGCCTTAAGCCGATTGGTCAGCAGGGCATCTAAACCGACAGCTGCCAACACACAGGCAAGCAATGCCACCAGCATTAGCGTTCGGCTAGCAACACGTAAACTGGACAGAATCGAAGGTAGTCCGAAGGGTGGAAAATGTAAGCTCCAATACATCATAACAATCATTACGGCAAGGAAAGCCAAGGCCCATAGGCGTTGTTTGCTTTTTAAGAGCGCCCACCAGCCCAAACCCGCCAACAACAGTCCCGCCACAGAGATGTAGTTGGTCACCTCATTCCATCGCCAAGTGAATTGCTGTGGCATCGTCAGGGGCCAGATATCACCCGGCATCATAAACGCAGCCAATACATCATACCATGAAGCGATAAAGGCTGGAGGCCGAGAAGCAGTTAGTCCCTGCCTGAGGTTGGGTATCAACTTGGGACCTGCTGCCAGAAAAAAGATCATCATCGCTAGCACCAACATCTGCACGCGACTGCGGCGATCGTCCTGTTGCAGGATCAGCAAAGTGGTGGCCGCACATGCCAAAGCAACGCCGGTGAAGGGTGTCAGATACATGGCGCCTGCGTAAACCATAACAGCAAGCAGGCAGCCCAGTAGTAAGGCGCCTTTAACTGTCGGGCGATCCATCAGGCGCTTAAAACTCCAAAATACGAGGGGCGCCAGCGCTAGCCCGAAGTACAAATGAAAGTGATAGGATAGCAAACGCGCTGCCCAGGTGCCTGAAAATACATACAGAAAGGCTGCAAAGAGGGGGGCGGCCGGATGTCTAGTGAATTCGCGCGCCAAAAACCACATTGCCATCCACCCCAGAACGATATGCAGCAGTGTTACAATCCGCACCGCGCCTACGAGCGGCAGGGCCAAAAAAAGCAGGGTCGAGGGTAGATAGAAGAAACTCCAGATCGGATTCAATAGGCTCGATTCGCCACTGTACCACAAGCTTTGGAATGGGCTCTGTCCGCTGAGAATTTGAGCTCTGTAAACGGCAAAGGGAATCAAATTACCACTAAAATCGCGTGATGGTGAAGGCACAGTACCAGCAGGAAACAGCCAGTATTGATACGTCACTAACATTAAACAGGCGATGATGATGACGCCAAATACCACTCTCTTTACGATAATTCCCTTATAATCGGCAGGATCGTTATCCGTCCACCTGCCACTAAATTCAGTCAGTATCCCCTTTTTATATCTCAACCGGTGCTTGGCCATAAATAGTTTCCTGTCACATGAGCTTGGTACACTGCGCTGGGCATTATAGCAAGCGTTTTCCGATTTCGCCGAATTTAAGCATGCTGTGAAAGCACCCTCTGCATGAAACATGCCACCTTGCCTGGCCGGATCACTGTAACATCCCTCTGATTTCATACAAAAAAAACTAGTTCTAAGATTTTCTGTGGTTTTTGTGTTTGAGAAGAGAAGTGAGGCGAAATTGACTGAAAAAGGAGCGCCAGCCACCAGTCAAAATGCCTCAACGAAAGTATAGCAAAGACCAAAGCAAAGTAGCCAAAGCGAATCCTCGTGTGATTCTGCCGATTACATATCCTG
>PIVW01000623.1 GCA_003353825.1 Chloroflexota bacterium | reverse complement strand
AAAAGCAGTCTCCTTGTGTGTTTTTGGTTTTGTAATAAATGTCTAAATCTTACACGAGGTGCTGCTTTTCTTCCTCATTCAATTGTTAACGTGCTTTCTTCTTCTACTGAACCATGCCTAATATCCAATACCCATTTTCGGACCAACCCATTGGCATTGGCAGTATCAAACGCTCTCGAATTCAAGGAAGTGAGCAGGAATGTCTGCTACGGTTTCTATTGAAATTCCCCGCGAGATCATTCGTTCCACGCGCATGACTCCCCAAGAGCTAAAACAAGATCTGGCGATTCTCCTGTTCCAGCAGGGCAAACTATCTTTTGGCAAAGCCCGGGAGATGGCTGGCATGACTGCATGGGTTTTCCAACAAGTTGGTCGAGAAAGCGCTCATTATTTCGGTCTGCACTATATCGGTTTGATTGGTGTACTTACTGAGGCCAAGCACAAGGGGCTGATTTCGACTGTTAGGCCCTACCTGGATGCACTGCGAGACAGGGCTGGCTTCCGTCTGGCTACGGCCCTTTATGAGCGAGTTTTGCGAGATCAGGGCGAGTCATGATTCGCATCGGACATCATCCCGCTCAGGTTGGCCTGCCTGTGCTAGAATGCACGCAGACAGGCTGACGGTCATCATGGTGTCACCCCCTCTCGCCGCAATCAAATCAGACAGCCGCTCAGCGCAGCTTTCTCGCCAATCGCCTGCTGAGCGACACCGATCATACCTGTGAGTGTTATCATGATCACTGCTAGCGGCACACGCTATGTAAACATGCTGGAACGATTTCTAAACATTCGTAACCGCCATTTCCTGACCCTGGACATCATCCTGCTGGCGCTGGCGCCGCTTGCTGCCCTGGCCCTGCGTTTGGAAGGCGTTCGTCCTATGCTGCCTTATGCCACGGCCCTGATCCTCTACCTGGCCGTGGCCCTTGCCATACGTCTGGGTGTCTTTTACCGCATGGGCATGTACCAGCGCTACTGGCGCTATGCCAGCATCGGCGAGGTGGCGCAGATCACCCTGGCGGTTGCTTTTTCCTCACTGGTCGTCCTGGTGATGTATACGTCCGCCTATTTCGCGCCGGATACATCCACCTGGGCCACCATGGGCGATCTGCCCCGTTCTATCCCCATCATCGAGAGCTTGCTGGTGCTGATTCTGGTGGGGGGCAATCGCTTCAGCCTGCGCGCTCTGCAACGCCTGCACCAGCGCCAGCGCAATGGCAAAAGCCAACGTGTGGCCATTATGGGGGCGGGGGATGCCGGGGCCATGATGGTGCGCGAGATGAACGCCAACCCCCACCTGGGCATGCACCCGGTTCTCTTCTTTGACGACGATCCCAATAAACAGAACATGCGCATCCATGGTGTGCCGGTCATGGGCGGGCGAGAGCGTATCCCCGAGGATGTGGATGACTACAATATCCAGCAACTCATTATCGCCATGCCCACCGCCTCCGGCAAAGTGATCCGGGAGGTGGTACGCGTTGCCGAGCAGGCAGGGGTCGCCACCAAAACCATGCCCGGCATGTACGAATTGCTGGGCGGTAAGGTCAGTGTCAACCAGTTGCGCGATGTGGAGATCGAGGACCTGTTGCGCCGCGACGCCGTGCGTATCGACACAGCAGCTGTCACCTCCCTCATTCGTGGCAAACGCGTGCTCGTCAGCGGCGGTGGCGGCTCCATAGGCAGCGAACTCTGCCGCCAAGTATGGCGCTGCCAACCTGCCGAGCTCGTTATCATCGGCCACGGCGAAAACAGCCTCTTCGATATTTATAACGAACTATGCAACACGCAACACGCAACACGTATCTTGCCGGTCATCGCCGATATCCGTTTCGCCGATCGCCTCCAATCCATCTTCGCCAAACACCGACCCCAGATCGTCTTCCATGCTGCTGCGCATAAACACGTGCCTCTTATGGAGCGTAATCCCGGCGAAGCCATCACCAACAATGTGCTGGGAACGCGCAACGTTTTGAGGTCCGCCCAGAGGGTGGGAGTCGAACAGCTGGTTATGATCTCCACCGATAAGGCGGTGAACCCCACCAGCCTCATGGGAGCGAGCAAACGTACGGCTGAGTTGCTGGTCATGCAGGCAGCCCGACGTAGCGGCAAGCCTTATGTGGCAGTGCGTTTCGGCAATGTCCTGGGCAGCCGTGGTAGCGCCCTCATCACCTTCGAGCACCAGATTAAGGCCGGGGGCCCTGTTACGGTTACCCATCCCGACATGAAACGCTATTTCATGACTATCCCCGAGGCCGTACAGTTGGTCTTGCAGGCATCGGTGCTGGGCCAGGGGGGTGAGGTCTTCATGCTGGATATGGGCGATCCCATCAAGATCGCCGATCTGGCTCGTGACTTGATCGAGCTCTCCGGCCTGGAGCTGGGCGAGGACATCGATATCATCTACACTGGCATGCGGCCAGGTGAGAAACTTTTTGAGGAGATGTTTGTCGAGGGGGAAGATTATCAACGCACCCGCCACGAAAAAATCTTTATCGCCGCCAATGCCAGCAGTTTCGTGCCCGATGCCTTGGATGGCGCCGTCGAGGCCTTGGCTGTTGCCGCCCACACTGACGACCGCCAGACCATCCTCACCAACCTGCAAGCCCTCATCCCCGAATTCCAGCCCGTGGGCGAGTCGGTCGTAGGTTTCGGCGCTCAAGCTACACCCATCCCCTCTCCCAAAACCCAGGCCCAACAACCCCCGCCACCCCCATCCACCAAACCGGTGTATCAAAGCTAAGGAGCAAAGAGATGGCTTTGCTGTCTATCGCCGCCATGGCGTCCAAGAGTACGTGGTCTGGCGCATCATGGATCGGCAAATCGATTGGTTTGTCCTTGAACAAGGCCGATACCTGTCTTTGGCAACTGACGAGCATGGCGTCATACGCAGCCAGGTGTTCCCGGGCTTGTGGCTAGATGTGCCGGCACTACTGGAAGGTGATCTGGCCGGTGTGCTGGCCATGCTGCAACAGGGTCTGGCCGATGAGGAGCATAACACTAAGCAGGCTCTTTGGGATTTCGCGTGACAGGCCCATATATAGTGTGCTCAGATTTAGGCAAAAAGACGGTAGCCTCCCAGATCCAGATAGAGGCGCTGGAACCAAGTTTCGGTTCGAAGGAT
>PIVW01000622.1 GCA_003353825.1 Chloroflexota bacterium | reverse complement strand
GGGATTGTCACTGGCTACCTGACACCTGACATTGCTACCGCATTTACTGCAATATAAGGGGTAACAGGATGCGAAGGGGTGTCTGTGTTACTCGCACCGGTGTACGTAAAGCTTCGCCATTGCCCGCTTGATCGGTTGCACGGCTGCGAATGGCTAGTTTCGAGTTTTGTATAGGTAACTGCACCGCCCAAACCTCGGCGCCTTCCGGAAGCTGGTCCTGCTCCGGAACATCAGGCACATCCAGGCTTTGCAGCAGGCTACGGGCTTCGTCGCCCAGCAAGGCAGACTGCCAGTTGCCCCCACCATAGAGACTGACCTCCACAGATGCCAGGCCCCATCCATCCTGAGCCAGACCCCAGACCAATTGCTGCTGGCCGGTGACAGTATCACCCGTTTCGGGAGAGAGGATGGTGGAGACGGGAGCGATGCTGTCGACTGTTACCAAGGTGGATTCAGAGGCAGGACCAACGTTACCGGCGACATCTACAGCCCGTACGCGTAGGCTGTGCTGCACGCCCTCTTCCTCTGGTAGTTGCCAGGTCCTGTACCACGATACTGTGCCATCCGTACCTGGGGTGCTAATCCTTGTAGCTACTGTCCAGGCGTCTTCATCCACCTGCATTTCTACACGTTGAATGGCCCCCCCTGGATCGATGGCTGTGCCACTCACTCGCGCCAGCCTTCCACTCAGAACTGTTTCTGGCATTTCTAAAGTTGCTCGCGGTCCCTCGTTGTCTACCATGACCTGCGCGCTGGCTTCCTCGCTCACATAGTCGTACACATCGATCGCTCGTGCAGATACGGTAAACTCGCCTTCTGCGGGCACATCGATCGTGGCACTCCAGCCTTTTGTCCCTTGTGCTTCCATCCAGACTCCACCATTTACCTGGACCTCGACACGAGCGATACCGGCGCCCCCCACGTCATAGGCCGAGCCGGTTACTTTCTGCTGGCCCGTACGCAAGGTGGCGCCGCGCTCCGGCAGATCGATATTGACACTGGGCGGTTCACTGTCCACGACATGGCTCAATGTCTGATAGGAAAGATCGGGTTCACTGGGCTCGACCTCTGATCTCAACTCCGCCGTCACAGTCATCTTGTTGGTCTCAATCAGGCCCTCTACTACACGGGCGCTGATCGTTAGCGGGCGACGTGCACCCACTTGCTGCTCACCCAGATCGATGAACCAGCGGTCACCCTGCGCTTGCACCTGCGCTGCCGGCCAACCCGCCAGGCTCTCGAAGGCCACACCTTCACTGCCCGATACGATCAATACCAATTGCTCCAGGGGCTCTTTGCCCTCGTTGCTCACACTGAAGACATAACGTAGCTCGCTGTTTGGGCCTGGCGGCTTCCCATTTGTGTCAGGACTGCTTATGCGCACACGAGCGTGGTGCGCCTCAGGCTGATCTGCATTCGGTACCACCTCCAGACCTAGTGAAGTCCAGGTGTAGGCGCTCTGCCAGGGTCCTGATGTCGGATTTTGCGCCGCTGGTAAAACGCTGTCTACTCGCCCACCTTCGTTCACCACGGTGGCCAATATCTGCACCGACCCATCTGCCTCGATCGCCGACCGGCTCACTCGGATCTCCGTGTCCCCGTTGGCGCCATGTGCATCCAGGCGGTCCACATTTTCTACTGCCTCCCATGTACCATTGACATAGCGTAACAGTGTATGTTCTTCGAAGCCCGAGATCAGGATGTAGTCTGCTTCAAAGGGCAGTGTCGACCCTGTTTCGGAATCCTCGTTCGTCCCACCTGGTATCGTATCCAGATGAATCCTCCCCGTGCCCTTAGGACCCCACATCGGCCCTCGCCAGCCAATGTACAAATAGTCGGCATCCCAGGTGCTGAACAGGCTGTACACCCTGCTTGGGCGGGGATCCGTTCCCAATAACTCGGTCTCTGGATGCCACTCGCCATTGGCGATATCGATAAGGCCGTCGACCAGCACAGAACTGCGCCAGGATTCGCTCGTGAGCTGGGCGGTGCTAGCCTGGAGGAGGGTACCAGCTGTGCCTGCAAACCAGGGGCCGAAGTGATCGGTATACTTATTGCCCGAACCATCGATTGTCGCCACATGGATGTACCAGCTTCCGGCGCCGCTGATCTGGGCGCTGTAGCTTGTACCTGCCACGGCCTGCGAAGATGAAGGTAGGGTATCGGTCATCTGGTCCACGGCGATCAGAACACTGACTTCGCCGCTTCCATCATAGGGTTGCAGCCATGACAGTTCTATCGTGCTTGGGGCTGTGATATGGCTGCCAGCCTGCGGCGATAGAGACGATAACTCGATGCGTGAGGGAGACTCATTGTCCACCAACGACGTACCACTCTGAACCATGGCATTGCCCCCACTGTCCACTGCCTTAACGCGCAACGGTATGTTTGCGTAATCGTAGCTAGAGGGCTTCCACACATAGCTCCAATTACCGCTACTATCCAACTCAGCTTCCTTGTAGCTATAGCCTCCATCTACGCTCACCGAGACCGAGGCGACGCCGCTTGCCGTATCGCTGGCGATCCCAGACAGTGTGACACTACCGGTCAACACCCCAGTTGGAGCCTCGAAGCTGATGCTTGGTGCTTGCCTATCAAGCAAAAGCGTTGCCGTGACATCAGCACTTGATGTACTTCCGGCCGTGCGGCTCGCGCGCAATGTGATCGCGTGGCTGCCATCATCTGCCAGCGCCACCGATTTCCGCCACGATGTGGCCTGGGCTGAGGTGTCGGCCAATTTGGCCATCCCTTGTGAAACATCATCAACCAGGATCTCAACCTGGCCATCGCCAGATGTGTCCTGGAAGTGGACGAAGCCCTTGAGGTCGACTTTGCTGTTTGCAACAGCACTCCCGGGCGATGGAGTGGTCAGGGCTGCTTCGTTCTGAGTTGTCGCTACAGACACGAATAAGTATGGCACCGACTGTCCCTTGTTCCCCGCCTCATCTTCTGCCACAGCGCTAATGATGTGGTAGCCATTTTCAAGCGCCATATAGCCTTCATAACGCTGCCACCCATCCTGGCTTGCTATGGTGATGGAGCGGGTAGCCGTTATCGGCTCGCCATCTACCACAAAATAGGCATCACCAATATTGTACATCGTCTCGCCGACATTGCCGGTTGGC
>PIVW01000123.1 GCA_003353825.1 Chloroflexota bacterium | reverse complement strand
GGTGACTAATGCTTCAGATAGGCTGAGAACAAGTATTCGTCAGAATCCACTAATACTTTCGGGTTATTTTTCATGCGCTGCTCGATTTCTTTCTCAGAAACTGCGAAATATAGGTTTAGTGAGGCAGAGCAGGAGATGCTGGCCGCTATCCAATCCGAAAATCGTACTGGTCTGCGCACGACCCTGCAATCGCTGGTAAGGCATTTCGAGCACAAACCTTATGGTTGGTATCTGGCCGCCATCCAGTGCATCCTTGCCAAACTCATTGCCAGGGGTAAAGTCGAGGTGCAGCGGGACAGCAATATCCTGGAGGGAGACGAGTTAGAGCGGGCGTTACAAAACACTCATGGCTACACCAATTTGATTCTGCAGCCCCAAATTGACTTCACACCTGCGCAGGTGCGTCACCTCAAAGAATTCTATTCTGAGTTTTTTGACAGACCGCCCCTGGCAAATGAAGCCAAGGGCCTTGGTAAAGAGACAGCGGAGGCGCTCTACGCACTGCTGGATGACCTTGCTGAACAACAACAACAGTCAGGCCGTTATCCTTTCTTGGGCGCACTAGATGAGCCCATTAGCAAGCTAGGTGAAGTCACAGGCAAGTCCTATACCTTCTATCTAACTGAATTGCGCACGTATGAGGACCGGTTACTGGACGCCAAGGAGGGGGTCATCGATCCCATCTTTCGTTTCATGAGCGGATCTCAACGCCAGATTTATGACGAAGCTCGGCAATATCTGGAAACTCAGGAGCCGAATTTTTCTCACGTAAAGGGCGATGAGGCTGCGGAGATTAAGCTGTTGATGGATGATCCTGCCTGTTATAACGGAAACCGCATGATGCAGGTGAAGTCTCTACTGTCTGAGTTACGGAGCAAGGTAGAGTCAAAAGTGTTGACCGAAAAAGAGCAGGCTGTTAGAGCGATCGATGAGCGCTGGGAGCGATTGACCGGCATGGCCGAGTTCGGCGATCTGACACCTAAGCAACGGCTTCAATTGCAGGAGTCGTTCGTCCAGGTAAAGCAAACCATCGATCGGCAATTCCTAATCGCCGTCATCACCGACACACTCTTTAGCTTCGATAATAACCAATACTCAGACCTGCTGCATCGGATGACCACCTGGGCCCAAGCGGCATCGAGGGGAACACCAGAGGGGGAGTATCCTCCCATTGGCGGTGGTGACAGTCCATTGGGAGAAACGAAAGTAGAGTATGTGCCAAAGAGCGCCATCTCTGTATCATTCAAAAGAGCCTGGCTTGCCGATGAAGCCGATGTTGACACCTACCTTAAAGCGCTCAAACAAGCGATGATGCAGGTCATCAATAACGGCAAGCGCGTACAGATATGAACACCAAACCCCTGGAAAAATTCGCCCAAAACACCAGACGGCAACTGCAAGAACAGGTTAATGCCAAGTTGACCCGCGTCCTACGCACCGACAGCGCCGACCTGCGCGCCCGCGCCGAGGCCATAGCCGAACTGAAGCACGAGATCGAGGCAAGCTCCCGAGAAGTTGTGGTCGAACGCGTGGCCTACACCTGGTTCAACCGCTTCTGCGCGTTGCGCTACATGGACGTAAACCGCTACACGCGCATGGGCGTGGTCTCGCCAGCGACCTCAGCGGCGGGCGAGGCGTATACCCAACCGGAGATCCTGCAGGAAGCCAAGCAGGGCTACATCGACCCGGACCTGCCTGTGGACAGGGAGACCGTTTTGGGGTTGTTGAACGGACGTCTGCCCTCGCCTGACCCACAGCAGGAAGCCTACCGCCTGCTGCTGGTGGGCGCATGCAACGGCTACCACCGGGTGATGCCCTTCATGTTCGAGCGTATCGAAGACTACACCGAGTTGCTGATGCCTGACGATTTGCTTTCAGCCGGTTCGATCCTGCAAGCCACGCGCGAGGCGCTGACGCCGGAAGCTTGCCAGGATGTAGAGGTGATCGGCTGGCTGTACCAGTTCTATATTTCAGAGAAGAAGGATGCCGTCCTCGCCTCGAAGAAGAAGATAGCACCGGAGGACATCCCGGCGGTGACGCAGCTGTTTACGCCACACTGGATCGTCCGCTACCTGGCGGAGAACTCGCTGGGCCGTTTGTGGATGCTCAACCGCCCCCACTCCCGGTTGGCCGAGCAAATGCCTTATTACATCAAGCCGGAGCAGGAGGAGAGTGACTACCTGAGGGTCGGGTCACCGGAGGAACTGCGGGTGTGCGACCCGGCGGTGGGGTCCGGCCACATGCTGACCTATGCCTTTGACCTACTCTACGCCATGTACGAGGAGGAGGGCTACAACCCACCCGACATCCCCCGGCTGATCCTGGAAAATAACCTGTACGGCATGGAGATCGATGAGCGTGCGGGTGCGCTGGCGGCATTTGCCCTGACCATGAAGGCGCGAGAGCGGGACCGCCGTTTTTTCCGGCGAGATGTGCGCCCCAACATCATCGTGTTGCAGCCTATCGAGTTCAACGAGGCTGAAATCCATTCGGAAGTCGATGAAATGGTTGCTGTGCTGTCTCAGAAAACCAAGGCTCGCAAAGAAGACAAAGCTCATCTTCGCGCAGATGTGCTGCACGACCTGAACTTGTTCGTCGAAGCCGACAACTTCGGTTCGTTATTGCGCCCATTGCTCTCGGTGGAGCAGATAGCAGCTTTTCGCAGCCGCATGAAAACGGAAAAGGACCCCAGCCAGGGCGATTGGGTGGTAGTTGAGCGACGCGAACGGTTGGGACAAGCACTGAGACAGGCTGAGTACCTAGCTCGAAACTACCATTTAGTGATTGCTAATCCGCCGTACATGGGTAGCAGTAACGCCAATGCACGCCTGAAGAGTTTTTTGAATAGCGACTACAAGGATGTCAAATCTGACTTGTTTTCGGCATTCATCGTCAGGAATACTGAATTGACTTTGCCAAAAGGGCAATTAGGTTTCATGACGCCATTTGTGTGGATGTTCATTTCGTCATATGAGAAGATTCGAAACTTTCTGATCGACCGAAAAACTATCACGTCCCTCATCCAACTTGAATACTCTGGCTTTGCGGGAGCGACTGTGCCCATTTGTACCTTCACGCTTGAAAATGCCCACCATCCAGATTTCAAAGGAGGTTATGTGCGCCTGTCCGATTTCAGGGGAGCTGACAACCAAGCACCGAAAACATTGGAGGCGATCGGCAACCCCGACTGCGGCTGGTTCTACCGCGCCTCCGCCGCCGACTTCAAGAAGATCCCCGGCGCGCCGATTGCGTATTGGGCTATTGGTGCATTCTTCACCCTATTTGACGTGTCTAAAAAGGTGGGAAATAGGGCAGTAAAAGGTTTGGATACAGGTGGTAATATCGAGCTTTTTCTGCGACGCTGGTTTGAGGTGAAAAACGTTGATCTCTCTTACTCTTCTTCTCCTATGCATAAGTGGTTTCCGATCGCCAAAGGTGGATCATTTCGGCGATGGTATGGCAATCATGACTTTATAATCAACTATGAGAACGATGGTAGAGATTTGCATAAAAACAAGGCCAATCTAAGAAACAAAGACAAATACTTCAGATCTGGGTTGACGTGGACGGTAGTTTCTAGTAGCGGATTTGCCGTTCGATACATGCCTGAGGGTTTTCTCTTCGATCAAGGTGGTTCTGGAATCTTCTCTGCTGAAAATGACTCATTGACGATTGAGATGATTTTGGGTAGCTTAAATTCAATTATAACAAAAGATATCGCTAAAATACTATGTCCAACTCTGAATTTTACGACTGGCGATGTCAGGAAATTCCTTGTATGGAAAAACGAGAAGGTGCATTCAAGCACCATACTATGCATTAGAATTTCCAAATCCGACTGGGACGCTTACGAAACCTCCTGGGACTTTACCACCCTCCCCTTTCTGCGCCCGGAATTTCGTCAATCGACCCTGGCCGCCACCTATGTCGCCCTGTGCGCGCATTGGCAAGACATGACCGACGAAATGCAGCAGCTGGAGGAGGAGAGCAACCGCATTATCATCGAGGCCTACGGCTTGCAGGAAGAACTAACCCTCGACTTGCCGCTGGAGGAAATCACGCTAACCTGCAATCCCTGCTATCGCTACAGCGGCAACAAAAGCGAGGAGGAGTTGGAGAAATTGCTGCTGGCGGACACCATGCGCGAGTTCATCAGCTACGCAGTGGGCTGTATGTTCGGGCGCTATTCGCTGGACAAGCCCGGCCTCATCCTGGCCAATCAAGGTGAGACTTTGGAAGACTATCTCCGCCAGGTTCCATACCCTACCTTCCTGCCCGACAAGGATAACGCCATCCCCATGCTGGACGGCAACTGGTTCGAAGATGACATCGTGGACCGCTTCAAAAAGTTCCTGCGCATCACCTTCGGCGAGGAACACTATGAGGAGAACCTGGCCTTCATCGAGAACACTCTGGGCAGGGACATCCGCAACTACTTCCTGCGTGAGTTCTACGGCCATCATGTTAAGACTTATAAGAAACGACCCATCTACTGGCTGTTTTCCTCACCCAAGGGTAACTTCAATGCCCTCATCTACATGCACCGCTACCGCCCGGACACGGTCTCGGTGGTGCTCAACGACTACCTGCGTGAGTTCCGGGCCAAGCTCACGGCCCGCAAAGCCCAGTTGGAGGCGGTCAGCATCAGCGCCTCCGCCCCGCAGCGGGAAAAAACCGCCGCATTGCGAGATATCGACAAGCTGGATAAAGTGCTCAAGGAACTACGTGAGTACGAAGATGAGGTATTGTTTCCTCTGGCCACCCGGCGCCTGGAGATCGATCTGGATGACGGCGTCAAGGTGAACTACAACAAGTTTGGCTCGGCTTTGAAGAAGGTGGCGGGGTTGAGTAAATAAGCATTTCACGCAAAGCGAGTGGATATTCCCCAAAAGGAATGTTCATTATTGATTAATTCCCATTTCGGGAATATACTAAACATGAGAGTTATTGCCATAAAAACGCTACGAGACTTCTGGGAACAGCATGCCGATGCGGAAGCTGCTTTCAGAGCGTGGTATGCAGAAGCAAAGGCTGCGCATTGGCGAACGCCGGACGACATCCTCCAATGCTATCGCAGCGCCGATGTTTTGTCCGGAAACCGTCTTGTCTTCAACATCAAAGGCAATCATTACCGGCTCATCGTGAAAATCCATTACAACACGAAGATCGTCTACATCCGCTTTGTCGGCACCCACGCCGAATATGACAAAATCGATGCGGAGACTATCTGATGAAAGCAAAGATCATCAAATCAGAAGCTGACTATGAAGCAGCATTGGCCTACATCGAAGGGCTCATGGATGCCGAACCTGGTTCCGAAGAAGAGGAGGAACTGGAGCTTTTCGCCGCGCTTGTCGAACAATACGAAAATGCGCACTACCCCATTGCGCCGCCCGATCCGATAGACGCCATTCTCTTTCGCATGGACCAGGAGGGGCTAATCCGCAAGGATATGGCCGCTTACATCGGTAGCCAAAGCAAGGTGTCGGAAGTCCTCAATCGCAAACGACCTCTGAGCCTGAGCATGATTCGCAAACTTCACGAAGGTCTGGGCATTCCAGCCGATGTTCTATTGCGGGAACCAGGGAAGAAGCTGGCATCACCCCGCTATGATTATCGCTGCTATCCATTCAATGAAATGCTCAAATGCAATTATTTCCCTGAGTGGAAGGGCAGCTTTCCGGCGGCGAAAGAGTATTCGGAGGAGTTGTTGAGCAACCTATTTGCTCTTTTTGGATCGAAGATGCCCCAGGCGATTTATTGCCGTAGAACCAGTGAAGTTGTGGATGAACACGCCCTAACAGCTTGGCAGGCGCGAACATTGGCCCTGGCTCAAAAACTTGAGTTGCCAGCGTTCAGGCCAGAGGTTCTTGATGATGTCTTCTTCAACAAGCTGGTCCGGGCCAGCTACTTTTCTGAAGGGGCCCGCCTCGTTCCGCAGATGCTGTACGAACGGGGTATCCATTTCGTTTTGCTTCCCCACCTGCCTAAGACCTATCTTGATGGCGCTTGCTTCTTATCACCGGAAGGCAGACCGGTTATTGGCATGACATTGAGATATGACCGCTTAGATAATTTTTGGTTTACCCTGGCTCACGAATTGGCTCATGTCCATCTCCATCTGCATGACCAGGACGTGGCGTTTTTTGACGATATCGAACATACGCTTTGTAGCTCGGATGATCCGCGAGAAGCCGAAGCCAACGAGTTCGCCAGAAACACTCTCATTCCCAATCATGTATGGGAGGTAGAAAGTCACCAATTGCTGAATCTTTGCCAGGATGAGGACGTCATAGCACTTGCGGATCGTCTTGAGATCGCTCCAGCCATTATCGCCGGTCGAGTTCGATGGGAGAAGAACGACTATTCATGCTTTTCCAATCTCATCGGAAACCGGGACGTACAACGCTTGTTTCCTGACTACAAGTCACTTCGACACATAAAGCCAAAACATGAATGAAATCAGCCAAACCCTCACCCGCCTTTTCGACCGCCATCGTATCATCTTCTGGTACGACACGAAGCAGGAATTGAGCGCCAAGTTCGAGGCGCTCGACCTGCCCGCCGCGCAGAAGGGCGTACTGGACCACAACCAGTTCGGCGTCAAATACCGCATCCTGCGCAAGGTGGCAGGGTTAACCAACAAGTGATCCCTCGACGATCGTCAGCGATCAGTTTCCCTTTAATCCCAGCTCTCATTCACTGTGTCTTTTAGTGCTGTGCGGATGATGTCATCATTAAGGCGGAAGCCATTTGACTGTAACTCCCTTAGAAGAGGCGTTGCCGCCGGAATCACTCCGGCCACACGTGCACGCAGGATAATGCCCAGCGTGCCGATCAGCGCTATGTCCAGAACATGGGCGCAGCGACGAGCAGCCGCATCATCCACCACCGCTCGCCATCCTTCGTGCTTGAAAGCGTGGCTGAGGACAGCAGTCTCACCGCTCCCCAGGTCCCATGTCACCACAGCGGGATCGGCGACCACCATGACAGTCGCAAAGGGCGCTTTGCTCAGAAACCGGCGCGCCGGGTCTTGCTTGGGACCGGCCACAATCTCTGCAACGACTGCGGTCGGCACGACAAGCTCTTCTGCCAGTTGTGTGAACAGATTGAGGCTATCGATTTTCGCCAGCACAATCAGCGGCGAAGCGTTGACCACCCACCGTTCAGGCATCGCCCGCTTCCCGCAGCAGATCGGCGGCTGTGACCTGGAAAGGCGTCACAGCGAAGCGGTCCAGGGCTGTAAGGAATTCGCTACGCGATAATCCGGCTATCTCAGCCGCTTTGGCCTGTGAGATCTGTTCAGTTTCATACCACTTAATCGCCGCCGCCAATCGCATTTCAAGCAGAAACTGCTCAGGCTCCTGACGAAGCGCCGAAAAAACATCACGTGGTAGTTCCATCGTTAGTTGAACCGTATCCATCATAGCGCTATTCTAGCATGAATACAGCTAGGTTTCCTATCAGACTGCCTACAATGCGCTTGACGCCACGCATCTACTCGCTATTTTGATCAGAACACCTTTCTTTTTCGAGTCCAGACGCTGTCGCTGACCTCCGACTCCCAAAAACAAACAGATGACTCAAATCGCCCAAGCCCTCACCCGCCTTTTCGACCGCCATCGTATCATCTTCTGGTACGACACGAAGCGGGAACTGTTCGCCGAGTTCGAGAGTCTCGACCTGACCGGCATCGAAAAAATCGTGCTTGCTAACAACCAGTTCGGCGTCAAGTATCGCATCCTGCGCGCTGAACCCCACCAGAAGTTCCTGCTCTACCATGACGGTCCAGCCCCACCCGACCTGGAGAACTGGTTGTTGGATGTGCAACTGGCTCAGGGCGAGTTCCGGGCTGACCAGGTGGCTTTATGGTTGAGCGAATTAGGTCTGGCATATGAGTTTACTGATGTCGTCGCTCCGCACGCCGAATTCTTCCGTGCCGCCAGCAGGCGAAAAGATCTGAAATCACTGTTGAAGAGGGATGACACTGCGACCGGTATCCGCATGAAAATGTTGGCTGTTTGCGCGCGCAGCGATCCTCACCTCGACGAGATCATGGAGAGCCTGCTGGCAGAGTTAGCCGACGACAAGGATGAGAAGTTCAGACTGATCCAGCGCGCCGAACTGGATGGCTTTTTGTGGAAGCAGCTTGAACGCGCTTACGGCTACAGTTCGGGCGCGCCCAGCATCCGTGATTTCAGTATCGAATTGTTCAAGTCCTGCTATGCTATGGGCCTGGACGGGCCGCATCACCTCACCCAGGACGCCCTGGTGTTCCTCAAGCGCTGGAAAGATAGTGTCCGTCATGTGCATGCCTTCGAGACCCTGTCAGCGGCATGTGCGGACATCCTCAACATCACGAAGGACCTCGAACAGCGTGACT
This sequence comes from Chloroflexota bacterium, assembly GCA_003353825.1. The sequence continues at coordinate 4,668 of PIVW01000123.1, read as the reverse complement.
ATCGCACCCTCATCGACCTGGACTACTTCGAAATCATCGACCGCAAGATCCTCAGCGACCTGGTGCGTGGCGTGGCTGGTCGCACCCTGCCCGCAGGCGAGTGCGCCAAGATCATCCGCCAGCGCCGCCAGACACATTGGTATAACCGCTACCAGCATCCTTACGAGGCCATTGGTTTTGCATCCGAATTCATGCAGCGCCTCGATCGGATTGACCTCTCCATGCACTCCCTGGCCGATGGCATTGGCCAGTATAGCCGGGTCTGGTATGCCTTGGACCAGCTCTATCGCAAGTACGTTTATCACACCCGGCAGTCGGGTCTGACCACCCTGCTGGAACCGTTATCCGATCAGGTAGAGAATCTGTACACCAATCATTTCCTGCTGCAGCTCAATAACAACTGGCAAGCTCAGGTTGACGCCAGCGAGCGCTGGAGGGCAAAAGATATCCGCCAACAACAGGATTTCTACGCATTGCATGTGCATCCATTCCTGCAAAAGAATAACAAGGTCTTTGTGATCATCTCTGACGCCATGCGCTACGAAGTTGGTGAGGAACTGCTAGGGCTCATCCGTCAGGAAGACCGCTATGATGCCAAACTGGAACCGGCGATCACGGTGTTACCAAGTTTCACGCAACTGGGCATGGCAGCCCTGCTCCCGCACGAAACGTTGACGCTCCATACTGATGGCAAAGTGCTTGTCGACGGAAACAACACACAGGGGACAGAAAACCGCAAAAAAATCCTGGGACAGGCGTTGCCAGAACGAGCTACAGCCCTCCAGGCGAAAAACCTACTTCAGATGAGCCGTGACGAGAGTCGGGCGCTCATGCGTGACCATGATGTGGTCTATGTTTACCACAACCGCATCGATGCCGTGGGCGACAAACGGGACTCGGAAGAGCGGGTGTTTGAGGCTGTGGAGGCCACTCTGGATGAATTAGTCAAGATCATCAAGAGGTTGGCCAATGCCAATGTCAGCAACATGCTGGTGACCGCAGACCACGGCTTTATCTATCAAGATCGTCCTCTTGACGAAAGTGACTTCGCCAGTGACGCATCCAAGGGCGAAGAAATCGTAACTCACAATCGTCGCTATGTGCTGGGATCTGGGCTGATTGAAACCACAAGCTTCAAGAAGTTCGTGGCCGGAGATGTGGGACTGACAGGGGATGTGGAGATGCTCATTCCCAAGTCCATCAATCGCCTACGCGTTAGTGGCGCCGGCAGCCGCTACGTCCATGGCGGTGCGACTCTGCAAGAAGTGGTCATTCCCATTCTGCAAATCAACAAAAAACGCCAGAGCGACGTCAGTTTCGTGGATGTCGACATCCTGCGTGGCTCAACCTCGACCATCACAACCGGGCAACTAACCGTTGCCTTCTATCAGACCAAGCCGGTGTCTGCCAAGCTACAACCTCGCTCACTCCGGGCAGGGATCTACACCCAGGCAGGTGACCTGATCTCCGACCAACACGAACTCACCTTTGACTTCACTTCGGACAATGCACGCGACCGAGAATCACCAGTACAGTTTGTCTTCACCCGTCACGCGGATGAAGCAAATAACCAGGATGTGATTCTACGTCTGGAACAGCGTGTGGCAGACACATCACATTATCGTGAATACAAATCGGCCCTCTATTTGTTGAGGCGTTCTTTCACCAGCGATTTTGACTGGTAGGGCTATAACTATGAACGAACTCGATCAGAAAATTAACGAACAGTTCTCAGGACTGGTCGTGCGCAAAGATCTGGTAAAGCTGGTTAAGGGCAACGCCATCGTGCCCTCCTATGTGCTCGAATATCTCCTAGGGCGATATTGCGCCACCTCGGACGAGGCCAGCATCCAGTCCGGTGTCGAGACCGTGAAGGAGATATTGCGCAAACACTATGTGCATCGCAACGAAGCGGGTCTGGTGCGGTCTGTGATCCGGGAGCGAGGCCGCCATAAAGTGATCGACACGGTCAGTGTGGCCCTGAACGACAAGCGGGATGTCTACGAAGCCACATTTAGCAATCTGGGCGTCAAGCAGGTGTTGGTCAATCCTGACACGGTCAAGCGCCATCCTAAGCTGCTGGTCAGTGGGGTGTGGTGCATCGCCGATCTGGAGTATGAATACACGGAAGACAAAAACATCAGCCCCTGGCTCCTCGATACCATCAAACCGATTCAACTTTCTCACTTCGATTTTGATAGCTATCTTGCTGCCCGTCGCCAATTCACGACCGAGGACTGGATCGACCTGCTGATGCAGAGCATCGGTTTCAATCCCGAGATGTTTGGGCGCCGCAGCAAACTCTTACAGATGGTGCGCCTGATCCCCTACTGTGAACGTAACTACAACCTGATTGAGCTCGGCCCTAAAGGCACCGGCAAATCTCACATCTACTCCGAGTTCTCCCCTCATGGTATCCTTATTTCCGGTGGCGAAGTGACGGTGGCCAAGCTCTTTGTCAACAACTCTACCGGCAAGATCGGTCTCGTTGGCTACTGGGACACGGTGGCATTCGACGAATTCGCAGGCAAGAAGAAACGCGCCAACAAAGCCCTCGTCGATATCCTCAAAAACTACCTTGCCAACAAGTCCTTTTCCCGGGGCATCGAGACATTGGGTGCGGAGGCATCGATGGCGTTCGTGGGCAATACCCAACATACCCTGCCCTACATGCTCAGGCACAGCGATCTCTTCGAAGAACTTCCCGAGCAGTATTATGACTCAGCCTTCCTGGATCGCCTTCATTTCTACATTCCGGGCTGGGAAGTGGACATCATCCGTGGAGAGATGTTCTCCGATGGCTACGGATTCGTCGTCGATTACTTGGCGGAGATACTGCGCAACATGCGTGATCACGACTATTCGCAACTCTACAGCGAGCAATTCGAATTACTGGAAGACATCTCAACCCGAGACCGTACCGGCATCGAGAAGACTTTCTCCGGCCTGATGAAGATCCTTTATCCACACAAAGAAGCGACCCCGGGCGAGATGGAGGAACTGTTGCGTTTCGCTATCGAGGGTCGAAAGCGCGTCAAAGATCAACTCATGCGTATTGATTCGACGTACACCCCCGTACGCTTTGGCTATCGAAACGGGACCGGCACGATTCAGATGGTCAAAACATTGGAGCAAGAGACCTATCCCCGTCTCTATGGTGATAGCGGTGCGTCAGCAGAGGAAAATCGTGAATCAGAGCAGGCACTCGAAGCGGTACCGCTGACAGAGAAACCCCTTGCTGAGGAAGAGATACTGAAGGAGGGACACCTTGTTTTTCAGGAGAATCAACGTGGTGTGTCTTTCGACCATCTCTTTGGACCCTACTTGAGGGGGGCTACCAAGATCGTCATCACTGACCCCTACATCCGCATGTTCTACCAGGCGCGCAATTTGATGGAACTGCTTGAGACCATCGTCAATCAAAGACCAGAGGATGAAGAAGTCTCTGTGCATCTGATAACCACCGAGGACGACTTCAAAGGTTACGATCAAAGCAGCTATTTCGAGCAGATGCAGGCATCGAGTATGGCGATCGGCATCCACTTTGCCTGGGAGTTAGTTGACTATGGCGCCATCCACGCCCGCCACATCGTCACCGACACCGGTTGGAAGATATCACTTGATCGTGGCCTTGATATCTTCCAGCACTACGAGATGAACGACGCCTTTGCATTCTCCAATCGTTTGCAGCAGTTCAGGGCATGCAAGGGGTTTGAGGTGACTTATTTGCGTGTAGACGAAACGTTACTGTAGGTCCGATTAAGTTTGCTCTCACCGTGTGCCCAAGGAGGCTTAATACGCCACATTTCGACCCAGACTAATCGAAGATTTCACCTTAAATGTTATGCGCAGTCATTCTTTCATACTACTGCATATAGTGGTTCGCATTCACAAAAATACTATATATTGTATATTTAGCCCTCCTCGATCTCAGAGGATAGAGCGAAGGTTTCCTAAACCTTGCGTCGCAGGTTCGAGTCCTGCCGGGGGCGTACGCGTGCAGGCGTGTTCGAGTGGGTGTAATCACCCTATAAAGGCGGGCTGGAACTCTGGACAAATCCGTGAGGAAGTGCACTTGACAGACAGCCGCATCATTCATGAGCAAACTCACCCAAAAGACCCTAATCCAGACCACCAGCCAACGCGCCGGTGTCGATTCCAAAACGGCTACCATTGTGGTTGATGCGTTTCTGGACGAGATATAGCAGTCGCTCAAACAAGGTCAGCCTGTAACCCTCCGCGACTTCGGCAGCTTCTATGTGCGCGAAGAGCGGGATAGTTGGGTATTTCGCTTCAATCCATCACAGAAATGGCGAGCGCTCTTTGGCTGGTCTTCGACTTATCGAGGAAAACTCTAATCGAGATGAGACAGCCAAAAGCCCGTCCCTCCCCTCAAGAAAAGCAACTCGGCTGCAAATGCCACCCGATATATGGACAACTGAGTCGCTGTAGCGGACGTATGCCTGGTTGGAGCAAGAATCCTGTCATTGTATGTCGATCATCACGGTGATACAATACTATAACCTAATCTTTTGAGTGAGGTAACATACTGAAAACTCTGGAAAAGTCTAAAACGGCTGTTCGCACCCCTATATACAGGGGGGTTTTGCTCGTTCTCACCTGTGTAAACGGGGGTAAAAAATAGCTCAAAAAAGTTTTCCAGAGTTC
>PIVW01001326.1 GCA_003353825.1 Chloroflexota bacterium | reverse complement strand
CCGTTGATATTGACTTTCAAAGCGCTACTGCGTTCTGCATGACAAGATTGCAAATAGTGCCGCTATTATCCCGGCAGCGGGCTGTATATCTGCGAGCTGACCGGCTTTTGTCTATTTTATCAGTATTTTGAGCAGACTTCTCGAGTGTGCCTTTTTTACCACGTCCCCAGGCTATTTTGATCTGGAAACGGATTTATACTTGACAAACTACCTGTTCTACAGCTAGCCAGAAATACTATGTCTGGTTGCGGTGACAGATTGATGCAATCAGGTCGTGTGGTCGAATTTAACTCGGGCAGCAAGCAATGAACCTATACGGTCGTACCAGGGCTCTCCTGACCGGGGTGTCTGTTGCCGCAGTGCTGGTGGGCGCGCAAGTCGCTCGCGCCGCCGATTATACTAACTCCATCACGATAACCAGTGGTGTCCAATTCGGGCTTGGGGCTTCTCCAGACAACTTCACCAACACCGGCAGTGGGAACATTTCCGGCCCTAGTTACGGCGTGTGGTTAGACGATGTATTCGATGGCAACTTCACCAACGAAGGGGACATCTTCGCCACCGGCTCCGATGTCTCCGGCGTCGGTCCAGGCGTGTGGTTCGACGCTACATTCACCGGCAACTTCACCAACAGCGGTAATATTACCGGCGCCGGCACTTACGATTACGGCGTATTCTTCAATTCTACCTTCGACGGTAACTTCACCAACAGCGGCAATATTTCTGCCGCCGGCACCAGCGGTATCGGCGTATATTT
>PIVW01000621.1 GCA_003353825.1 Chloroflexota bacterium | reverse complement strand
TGCGAAAAACACTGTCATTTTCTAAATCTGATAGCTTCCATGAGGCGGTACTCCTATTATACCTCCACTATTACAACACAGAATGGTGTCCTATCAGTTAATATATAACCACTACCAGTGGGGGTTCCTGTCGAACAATACCTGCCCGAATCAGGCCCCGGCCAGCAGGAGATCACCCTGGAACGCTGCCCGCCCATCCATCTGGCGGATCGCCTGATCCGGGCGCGCGAAGCCATACGGGCGGTGGCCAACGATCATGGTCTTATCGCCTCATTCTTACCAGTTGTCTTCAAGGAGTCTACCGGCAGTGGCATGCACGTTCATGTAAGTCTTTGGCAGAATGGCCGTAACATCATGTACGAACCGGGACACACCTGGGGGATATCGGCTACCGCCAATGCATTTATGGCAGGCATTCTCAAACATCTACCGGCCTTGATGTCGACCACAACTCCCACCATCAATTCCTTCCGACGCATCCGCCCTCACGTCTGGAGTGGCGCCTTTCAGGCCTGGGGCATTGCCAACAAAGAGGCGGCCATCCGTGTGCTCACCCATACGATCTCAGGCGCCGTCACCCATTTCGAGGTCAAGACCGTCGATGCCTCGGCCAATCCCTACATCGCCTTGGGATGCATTATCGCCGCGGGACTGGATGGCTTACGCAATCAGGATCAACTCCCCGAACCGGTGGGAATCGATCCCGGCAATTACACGCCGGAAGAGCGAGAACGGCGTGGCATCCAGCCACTACCCACCATCTTACCGGCGTCACTTGATCGCTTCGAGACCGATCAAGCGCTACGTGCGGCCATGGAGCCTGCTTTTGCAGATGTGTTTGCCGCCGTACGCCGATTCGAACTCGAAACGATGAGCGGACTTACTTTGGACGAAGAACGTATGCTTTTATTGGAGCGCTATTAAGCATCTAGCAATGGTTCCCAGGCTGCGTTGAGAAAATTAGGCTCCATTGGGGCAGGTCGCAGGTGCGAGTTCATTCGGTCGCAGACAAGGTTGAACTTGCCATTTGATCCCTTGCAACCAGGAACAAGACACGGATTCAAAGAAACGCAGATGAAATAGAATAGAAGAATCAGCGTTTTCTTTTATCCGTGTCTTCACGAATGTCAATCCGTTATCGATAAAAAATTGTCGATGTCGACGCCATAAACGCTTACAACCCAAGTGCTGCCAAATTCAGCCGGCCTTCTCGTAACGGTGGGCGCCAAAAATAGCCTCCTGTGACCGGGCGCGAGAAGCGGAACAAGGCATCGACAATACCATCTTCTGTGCCGGACATGCGGATAAGCTGGGCTTCGAAGGCATCGAAATTGTGTCCAAATGCCACGAAGCTCGCTAGCAGGCATTTGCTCGAAAACAGGAGACTCATGCACTCATTGTTGTACGACTACGAAACTGGAACCATTCATCAACTATGATCTAGGTCATGCTTACGGCTAAATCAGTGGCACAAGCATGATCTCATTTCGACTGCCACCCACAAAGAGTCTTCTCTTTCTGGGGAGCGCCATCACTTACGGAAACAGCACGAATACGGTACAATAAGTTATTGGTAGCAATGATGCTATTGCCCGGCATAGCTAAAGTGAGATGCTGTCCTGTGAGGAGAGGAAGGACAGCCATTGTTCACAACCGCATGACGTTACAAAAATATCCGTAAACAATCATCCACACGGAGTTATTTCTATGACCACGAATGGTAAAAACCCGAAGGTCCCTTATCCTGGCATCCCCACCACCACAGATGGTAGTGGCGGTGTAAGCTGGGTGGAAACCAATATCACGCAGGGCGCCTGCGCCTACCCCATCACATCTTCGACGGTGATGGGTGGTAACTATGCTCAAGCTGTGGCGAACGGCCAGACCAACCTCTGGGGAGATCGCCTGATCTTTATGGAGCCAGAAAGTGAACACTCTTCAGCCTCTGCCGCAGAGGGTTTTGCACTGGCCGGGGGACGTGTTACCAACTTTACATCGGGGCAGGGTCTGATCCTGATGAAAGAGGTGCTGTACACGATTTCAGGCAAACGCCTGCCCGCGGTTTTCCATATTGGTGCTCGAGCTTTGACGAGCCACAGCCTCAATGTCCATGCTGGGCATGATGACTTGATGGGTGTTGCTGATACAGGCTGGGGAATGTTAATGGCCAAAAACGCTCAGGGTACTGCTGACTTAGCACTGATCGCCCGCCGCGCCGCAGAAGATAGTGAGACCCCCTTTTTCAATGCGCAAGATGGCTTTCTGACCACACACACCGTCGAGAACGTCGTCTTACCTGAGTTGGAATTGATGAAGCAGTTTGTGGGCAACCCGGCCAATAAACTGCGTAACCTGATGGATCCTTCCCAGCCTCTGATGTCGGGTGTGGTTCAGAATCAAGATAGTTACATGAAGGGCAAAATCGCTCAGCGTTTCTTCTATGATAGAGTGAAACCGGCCTTGCAAGCGGCGATGGACGAGTATTATGAACTCAGCGGCCGTCGTTACGATCTTATCGAATCCTATCGTATGGACGATGCAGAGTATGCTATTATCTGCATGGGCACTTTGGCCGAAACCGCTTCTGTCACCTGCGATTATTTGCGTGAATACACAGGGCTGAAGGTAGGGGTTGTGCATGTAACATCATTCCGCCCTTTCCCCGGCCCCGAACTCGTTTCGGCACTCTCGCACACCAAGGCCTTCGCCATTCTTGAACGCATGGATAACCCCATGGGGCAGAGCAATCCCCTTACTGCTGAGGTCAAAGCTGCCTTTACCGATGCCTTAATCGGCGCTCCCGGTTACCCTCGTATCCACCGAATCCCCACCATTTACAGTGGTTCAGCCGGACTTGGTAGCCGCGATGTGCGACCTGGTGATCTCATCGCCGCCGTCAGGAATATGGTGGAAGAAGGTGCGCGCTATTTCGTGTTGGGCATTCAGCATGAGCTGGCACTTGAAAACGACTTCGATCCAGATGTTCGCCCTGAAAGCGCTTTCTCGATGCGTGGCCACTCGGTTGGTGGATTCGGCTCAGTCACGACTAACAAAGTAATTGCCACCATCGTCGGCGATCTCTTTGATCTCTATGTGCAGGCGTACCCCAAATATGGATCAGAGAAAA
>PIVW01001325.1 GCA_003353825.1 Chloroflexota bacterium | reverse complement strand
CCAGCCGCGACAAACGCCTTAACAATATCATTGGAGACTGAGCGTCGAGTGACCGATATCTTGTTTGCCAGGCTCTCCCCCAACACATCGACCGCGACCTCGACCGGAACCGTGACCCGCTCCGATTGAGAGATAAAGACCCGACCCTGGTCAACAATGCACTTTTTATGCTTCAGCTTCGTCATTGATGTTTTGACAATTTTCTCTAAGGCCCGATACCGTTCATAAGCCGCTTTGAGTTCCAACAACTCCGCCACATCACCCCGAAGTTGTTTAACCGTTGGTTTCCCCATCTTCTTCTCCTTTTACAATTTATCCACAGCCGCCCGCCGGCGAGCCGTGCTACAATGTAAATAGATGCTAGTGGTCTGGATGGACTCATGCCCCAACAAATCCCTGATAGTTTCCAGATCGGTGGGCGGGTTTGTCTCAAGCAGGGCCACCGCAAACGAGTGTCGGAGTGCGTGAGGGTGGAGCCGTTTTCTCAGCCCGGCCTGCTGGCCAAGACTGACCACCAGCGAGTGCAGCCGGTCGTAGCTGATCCTGTTGCCCCGGTTGCTGAAAAAGACCGGCCCGGATGACCGGTCAGCCAGGTGATCGACCAGGGCCGCAGCTGCTTCAGTATGGAGCGGAATAATCTGTTCCTTCCCCCTCTTGCCAAATCGGACGAATAGAGTCGCGGCTTCAAAGTCTACATCCTCAACATCCAGCATCCGGAGTTCGTTGGCTCGCAGACCGGCTTTGAGAAAAATGGTAACA
>PIVW01000620.1 GCA_003353825.1 Chloroflexota bacterium | reverse complement strand
CACTGCCTTGAATGCCCTTTATGGTTCGTGAGAACACTAGGTATCTGCATAACAAGTCGCTGTTTCGCTTACAAGATAGTTTAGTAGCACACATGCTTCATGTCAACTGCCCCAACGGGACCTCATTTTCCCAGCGCAGTCTGGGAACAATTGCTAGTTTTTCATATCACGAATACATGACTTTCATTAGAGCGGCCTTCTCTCTCTCTGGTGCCCTCTCCCCGAGTTATTGAGAAGATACGATTTTATGATCGAAGCATACCGTGGCCACCCGTGCTATGGGCTGTTGGGCATTGACCCTCGTGGGCATGCCTCTACTGAGGTTGGCCAGGAGAACACCGAGGGCCTGCTGCGGTTTTTAGCCCAATGGCTTCGGGATTTAGGAGAAACCCGACCATGACCCCCCGCTTGATAACCGACACCAAGCTGAATGGAAGGATAGGAGGAGTATGATGTCAAAATTGATTACAACTCTGGGCGCCATCGATGCTGATGAAGCCGGCGTGATACTGCCCCATGAACATATCTTCGTCGATTTGGGGCCGATCGAAGCGGAGAGTTATCGTTTGGCCAAAGCTGAAGATGTGATCACGCTGATGGCGCCGGAGATCGAGAAGATCAAAGGGTTGGGTGTGAAGATACTGGTCGAATGCACACCGGTTGGTGTAGGTAGGCGCGCAGATATCCTGAAGGCGTTCTCTGAGGCGACCGATTTCCCCCTCATCGTACCAACCGGCATCTATCGCCAACCCTGGGTACCTGCCTGGGCGCAGGCGGCTGACCAACGGGAGCTACACGACTGGATGCTTGGCGAATTGAGCGGCGAGATCGAAGGCAGTGGTGTCCAGGCCGCCTGGATCAAACTCAGTGCCGGCGATGATGGCATGACTGAGGTCGAAGAGAAGATCCTGCGGGCCGCAGCACAGGCGGGTATGGCTACAGGTGCCGTCATCGGCAGCCATACCATCCGTGGCAGCATCGTACACCGGCAACTCGACGTGATCGAGGCCATGGGCTACACGCCCGAACGCTTTATTTGGATCCATACCCAGGCCGAACCTGATCTCGACCTTCATCTTGAGGTTGCTCGGCGCGGGGCCTGGATAGAATATGATGCTATCGGCAATCCCCCGCATGGTGGCGCATACTACATCGATCGCATCCGGGATGCCTTCGACGCCGGAATTGGCCATCGGGTACTGCTCAGCCATGATCGGGGTTGGTACGATCCATCTCAACCAGCGGGTGGTGTACCCAAACCCTTTACCTATATCAACCAGACATTTTTACCCAGATTGCAGGAAGCCGGATTCGATGATGCTGCTGTTAGACAGTTGACATGTGTCAATCCGGCATTAGCATTTGCGCGCTAGTTCTCTACCCTTGCCGACCCTGAGGCGAACGTTCTTGGCGTAGAGAACCGCTTGCACCGCTTGATTTACCTGAACCGGTATCAGCATGGCGGTGGGGTTTCCGCTGTGATGAGCTGCTATTTGATTGCGGTCTCCGGCTGTTGCTGTTCCTCCGTCGGCTATTCTGGTTTGACGAAGATCTTTGTGAGTTCTTAGCGCTTGGCTGCCGGAGCTTTTGTGATGGTTGCATGGCGGGTTTGAATTCACCATAATCAAAGCCATCCAGCCGCCGCCGTTCGATACGCGCTCCCAGCACTTTTTCGATATCGCGCACTAGCGCCTCATCTGCGGGTAAGGCAAAAGTGTAAGCCTCGCCGGTTTGGTGAGCACGCCCGGTACGGCCGATACGGTGAGTGTAGGCATCGACGGTATCTGGCATGTCGAAATTAATCACATGTGATATCTCAGACACATCGATGCCACGAGCGGCGATATCGGTTGCCACAAGAATGTCGTACTTGCCGTCACGAAAGCCGTTGATCGCTTTCTGTCGTCGTGTTTGCGCCATGTTACCTTGCAGTGCTGTCACGCGGTAACCCTTTTTCTCCAGATCGCGCGCCAGGAATCGAGCACGACGTTTTGTGCGCGTAAACACTAATACACGTCCTGTTGGCGTTTGATCCAGCATCGCTAACAAGAATTTTGTCTTGGCTTTCTGGCTGACCGGATAGAGCGCGTGCGATACTGTTTTGGCGGGAGCGATGATGTCAACCTGCACCGTAACAGGATTATGCAGGATACTGTCAGACAGTGCCCTGATGTCAGGTGGCATCGTGGCAGAGAAGAAAAGGGTTTGGCGACGCTGTGGTACGTGTTTGAGGATGCGGCGGATGTCCGGCAGAAATCCCATATCACACATGCGGTCAGCCTCATCCAACACCAACACTTCGATGTGAGAGAGATCGATACTGCCATCGCCGATGAGATCGAGCAGCCGTCCGGGGCATGCAACAACGATTTCAACGCCACGTTGCAGGGCGGTAACCTGAGGGCGTTTGCCAACTCCACCATACACCGTAACACTCCGAACTTTTGTAAACCTGCCAAAATCAACTGCCGCTTCGTGGATCTGTTCGGCCAGTTCACGGGTGGGCGCGACAATGAGGGCGCGTGGTCGCCGCAAAGGCCCACGTGTGAGTCGTTGCAGTATGGGCAGCATGAAGGCGGCGGTTTTACCGGTACCGGTCTGTGCCAACCCCATGACATCTCGCCCCTCGAGGACTACTGGTATAGCTTGCTGTTGGATCGGGGTGGGCGATTTGTATCCCACCGCATCGACTGCGCGCAGAAGGCGAGAATCGAGTGAAAATCGTTTGAAATTCATGGAAGTACTCCTTGACTCCACAGAGCCAAGTCGCACTCTCAGCCCGAAGAAAACTTGCAATCAACGTCAATGCGAGGTTGATTGCAATGTTGAATTGCGAATCATCTGTTCGCAAGCACAAGCGCAGAGTATAGCCGCTCTGCTGGCAAGAGGCAATTCCAGGCCCAGGCCACGTGTAAATCGGTAAACCAGTAAGCCGGGAAACCAGTAAACCAGGCCGACTCCGGTAGGCGATGTTTGTCCCGGTCTACAGGTTTGCCAGGTTACAACAGGTTACAAACTCTCGACTTTGGCCAAAAAAAGTACATAATAACCAAGCCTGCTTGAGAGGACAGGCTTGGCAACAGGCAGAAAAAGGGATAAGAAGTGGCTGAAACGACCGAGAGAGGTTGAATTCAG
>PIVW01000122.1 GCA_003353825.1 Chloroflexota bacterium | reverse complement strand
GTCCCGTATACTGTAGTGCATATCAGAAACATACTACATGTAGTGGATTCTAATGTGCCATTGTCGTACTAATCTCTAATCTCTAATCTACCCACCTCTTCCAAGTCATGCTACTCCGCCTGTTCGCACTAATCCTAATTGCCTTGACGCTTGCTGCGTGCAACACTCTCTTGGTGACGTCGTCATCTAGCCCAGAAAGTGCGGCTGCGGCTCAACCCCCTACTGCCATTCCTGCGAGCGCTACTTCTTCAGCGACAGCTACACCTTCGTCTACTTATACCCCCACCAATACCCCCACCCCTACTTCTACAACTTTATCTACCGCGACACCCAAGCCCAGCCCTACAGCAACAAGTACAGCATCACCCACACCCACCCTTGCTCCCGCCGACACAGAGACACCCACGCCAGAAGTGCCCGGAGGCGAGCCCCCACCATCGAATGAACCAGTCGACGGCGTAACGGAGGCCGCCCTGAATTGTTGGCTAGACGAAAACTGTATCCCCACACCCGCTCCATTACTCTCTCGGCTCGAAACCACCGAGAACATTCTGCTGGTGGGAACAGACCGGCGCGAAAGGTCCGGTGGCTGGCGGGCTGATACGATCATGCTTGTGGCTATCGATTGGACCACGCCTCAAGTTGGCGTTGTCAGTTTCCCCCGTGACCTGCTGATAACCTACCCCTGGGGGCATAAGGCGCGTATCAATACGGTGGACGTAACCGGCTATGCAGAGCATGCAGAGGGAGCGGCCGGGTTATGGAAGCAAGTATTTCAGCATAACTTTGGGGTGCGTCTAGACCATTATGGCCGTCTCCACCGCTCGGGATTTGTGCAAATCGTCGACGCGATCGGTGGTCTGGATATCGACTTACCCTGCGAGATCTGGGAACTGGCGCCAGGAGGAGGTATCTCTGACGAGTACAAGGTGTTGTATATGCCCGCCGGTTCACAGAACATGAGTGGTGATGATGCGCTGAAGCTGGTGACCTACCGTTATCGTGGGAACGATTGGGGGCGACGCAGCCGTCAGCAGATCGTGTTGATGGCCATTCGTGATCAGGCCCTGCAATTAGGCCTGTTGCCCCGCCTTCCTGAATTCATTGGCATTCTTGGTAAAAACTTCTCTTCAGATATCGGCGTCATCGATATGGTGCGTTACGCTAGATTGGGCCTAGATGTCGACGTGGAGAACATCAAGGTGACGGTTTTGGGGCCTGATGAAACAAAGAAACTGGACGGCACTGCAGCTTATCTTCTCGAACCTAAAGGAGACGCAGTCCTACAAGCAGTTGCAAGCACGTTCGATGCCGAGCCCATCGCTTCTCAAAGAAGTGCTAAAGGAGTTTGTCCTTCTCGTCCTTCCTGGGCAGACGACTACCTGTCAAGTCTCACTGGAAGCTCGGAATCTGAATGAGCAATCCGAAGACTTGGGGTTTCAAGAGGATTTGATTCTTTGCCCCGCTTGCTGCTTTTAGCTATTTTTAGCTATAATGAAGTGTTAGATCGCCATTTCGGCGGTCGTTTGCTTGTATTCCACCCATTTATAAAGATATTCCAAATAATTACACCGCAAGAAAACCTTCGCCTGTCATTGTCAGTGATGAGCGGGGTCGTTTAGTGGAGCAATCTCCAGGCTGCATTGTGGCCACGAATTGCCAACGTTAAATTCGCAACGGTCAGAAACTTAATTTTCGAAGTACTATTACATGTAGAAAAGATGATTTGGAGGCTGAAGCGTGATTCAGCGCAGAACGCAAAACCCCGCCTTTTGGCGTGAAGAATATGAGGTCGATGAAAGCGACCATGAATTTTTATACGAAACCTTAGCCGACGCAGTTGAACCGCAATCTCTGGATAGCCTTGTGTTTAGCATTATCCAACGGCGCAGCGAACTCGAGGAAAAACGAATTCGTAATGAATTGTCCCGAGGCCTGATTTATGATCCGGCTGACAGTTACAACATCGGGAACGAGATCGTCTTCCTGACGCTGGACTTCCGTCTGGGCAAAGTGCTTGCCACCCGTGAGGGTGAAAATCCTGAACACGGCGATTTTTCAGTGATCTCTGTCCAATTTGAGGATGATCAGAGTGAGCGTATGTTCGCGTCAGGATTGCATACGGCTCACAAACTCAACCGTGAGGGCGATGTCAGCTTGATTGGTGACGGAGAACTGATGACTGCTAAAGATATCTATGATGAAGCCGGCGATGCCGTTGCAGACACCATCTTCGAGCACTTGCGGCAGAATACAGACTACTTCATAAACGCCGGCCTTTTATGGTTGACAACTGATCAAATGGTACCTGTCGATGTCGGTCTGCTCAACATTACCGAAGCTGCTCTGGAGATGAAAGGACAACCGACTTCGACAGCGGATTTATTCGATCTTGTCGAGCTTGATCCAGATGTTCCTGAGTCCGTGCGTGCTTTTTCACTCGAGACGGCCATGCATGCTGACGAACGTTTTGTACAGGTGGGCAGTATGGGGCAGCATGCCTGGTATCTGCGCCGCCTTGTCCCGGATGAGGCAATCGCCATTCCCCCGGCTTTGATCTATGAACCGGTACCTTACGAACGCTCGGTTCTCGATGTAGAGTTGCTGCAGACAGAGTGGGAGATCAACGACGAGTGGACACACGGCGGCTTGGCAGAAGATGTGTCAGCGCAGGTCCCCTCCGTAATCGTACATTTGCTTTACCCTCACCTCGGTTCTGGTACGCTACCCCTTACAGAAGCGACCAGCTCGATGTTCCCGCGGGGAACAGGCGTTTGTACCGCCGTTACGTTGATCGATGGAAGGTGGGGTAATCGTTTTAGGGGCTGGGTCATGCACGAAGGGCGGTATGTGACCGGACTCGGCGAATGGTATACGCAACACAAGCTTCCGGTAGGCGCTCGAATCACCATCGAACGTTCGAATAATCCTGATGAGATCATCGTTGACTTTAGGCCGCAACGCATGAAACGGGAGTGGATTCGTACAGCCCGTGTCGAGAATGACCGGCTTGTCTTCCAAATGCTGCGACAGCAGATCACCTGCGAATATGATGATCAGATTGCCCTGATGGTCCCCGATGCCGAAAGTGTTGCAGCGCTTGCAGACGCTATTTACGATGATGATCGGTCGGTGGATGAATTGGTGGCACAGATCATACCCGAGTTAGTAAAACTGAGCCCTCAAAGCACCACACACGTAAAATCGATTTATAGTGCAGTCAATGCTGTTCGGCGTACGCCCCCCGGCCCCGTTTTTGCCGCCCTCACCCGACTACCGAATGCTACCGACACAGGTAGCGGTTTTTGGGGTTTTTAATCCCGGCCACTTTATTGCAGTATCGCCCCGAACTTTCTATCAACATGAGACCTCGGTTATGTGTGCGTCCTGATGGCCGTGGGCCTGAAAACGATAAGGCTACAATTGCAAAATCAAAAACGTAGCCACGAGCAACTAAAAAAGGAAATTCACGATTATGGCCTGGAAACGTCCAACCGTAAACACCCCTTTTCACATCGATTGGGAGTGGTGGACGGAGAATGATCAAAACTATCGGCTTTATCTATATGAACAGCTTTGTGAAGAATGCCGGCGTCGCTTCCCCGCGGGTATGGACGTCGAAGAGGTGGACTGGATTGATCCTGAGACGGCTGAGGTGACCCGCGCTGATGCCTTGCTTATGTGCCTGCGCATGCGCTGTGTGAACGAACCTGACTTCATCACAGCTTCACTGCCCCTGACGGCTGCCGTGTTTAGAGTCTTTCTAATGAATGGCAATAAACCCCTCAGTGCCAGTGACTTACATGATTACTTGCAATGGCGACCTGCTGCGATGATCTTGCGCGTGCTTGCCGGGCGCCAGGTGCACTATGGAGTCAAGCCAGTGGCTTAGGCAGTGCAAGGAGGCTTGCCAATTACGCCTTATCCGAGCCCTTGCCTGAGAAGTATTTCGGTGTCAACAGGGGGCAAGTGAGGGGCAATCCATAATGTGAATTCTCGGTTCCCCTTTGGGCCTAAAATCGGGGAGGGGGTCAGCCCCTGCGGAGAGAGACCGTGATCGAGGCTCCACATCAACATATCTGATAAAACCTGGCGGTGAATACCCTCATCGCGCACCACACCCCCTTTGCCCACATTATCACGTACCGCCTCGAATTGGGGTTTGATCAGGGCCACGATCAGGCCGCCATCGGCCAGCAAATGCCGGGCGGGTTCAAGCAATAGCTGCAATGAAATGAAGGAGGCATCGATCGTAACCAATTGCACGGGTTCAGGAAGTTGTCCGAGGTAACGGGCATTGGTCCGTTCCATGACGATCACCCGTTCATCTTGTCGCAGACGCCAGTGCAATTGCCCGTAACCAACATCAACTGCGTAAACCCGGGATGCCCCTCGTTGTAAGAGCACATCGGTAAACCCACCGGTAGACGCCCCTAAATCTGCACACACCCATCCTGAGGGATCTATCTCAAACTGGTTCAGTGCTGCCTCCAGCTTGAGGCCACCCCGGCTTACATATTTGGGCCTTTCCCGCACCCTGATAACGACAGACTCCTCTACCTTGTGCCCCGGTTTCGTAGCCGGCCTATCGTCGACCAGCACCGCCCCACTCATGATCACACGAAGCGCCTGCTCTCGGCTTTCACAAAAGCCTTTGTCGAAAAGAAGTTGGTCAAGACGGATTTTAGGCATAGTATGTGAAGATACCTGGTCAAAAATACGGCCAACGTCGTTACATGAACCGATAATTTGACCGGGGCGGGACAGCAAGCTAATATGGGCGGCTGTGTCCGGTACGTTACCTGCTTGGGACGTGCGGTTTCGGACACAACGACGGATAGGTATTATGAAGACACTGCACGCACTTCTCAAGACAATGCGGCCACGTCAATGGACAAAAAACGTGGTGGTTTTTGCCGCGCTTGTGTTCGATGGCAAATTCTTGCAGCCTGAGCCTCTGGTGCGGACGGTTATCGCTTTCGTATTATTCTGCCTTGTATCGAGTGCAGTCTACCTGCTGAATGATCTGGCCGACATCGAAAAAGATCGGGCGCATCCAACCAAACAGAACAGACCGCTGGCTGCCGGTACATTGAAGCCCTGGATAGCCGTGGCCGCTATCATCGTGATCCTGGCCCTATCCTGGCCGCTTGCCTATGTTCTGGATCCGCTGTTGGGTCTGATATTGGCAGGATATTTTCTGCTGAACGTTGCCTACTCCTTCTCACTTAAGAACCTGGTGATTCTGGATGCCCTATCCGTTGCAGCCGGATTCGTGCTGCGCGTCGGTGCAGGCTCGGTGGTCGTGGGTGTGGAGCGATTTTCACCTTGGCTGTACGTCTGTGTGACCATGATCGCCCTGTTGATCGCTTTAGGAAAACGCCGGGCCGAATTAGTCGAATTGCAGGGGGGGGCGATCAATCATCGCGCCATTCTCGACGAGTATACCGTACCCTTTCTGGATCAATTGATCGGCATCGTTACTGGTGCGACCATCGTCTCGTACTCGATCTATACCTTTTCGGCTGAGAACCTGCCGGACAATCATTTCATGATGTTGACCATTGCCTTTGTGGTCTACTTTCTCTTCCGGTATCTCTATCTCATCCATGTCAAGGAGGAGGGCGGCGCCCCTGATGAATTGCTTTTCAAGGACAAGCCTCTGTTCGTTACGGCTGTCTTGTGGGGTTTGCTTGCGGTAGGCGTACTGTATCTTTCTAATCATCGCTGACAGCCATCACGCAACACGCAACACGCAACACGCAACACGCAACACGCAACACGCAACACGTGTTTTCTAGGACCACGCGAAATCGTGCTGCACCAACATGGATATCGCCAGTCCAGGGGAGTTTCATTCATCTTCGCCGGCAAGGCCTGGTGGCGGCGGTTGGCTGACCTCGTCGCACAGTGCCTGTTCCCAAACATTTTCGACACGCTGCGCAAACAGAAAGTGCATCTGCGAGCGAACGTTTTCCGGTACATCTTCGAGATCGACTTCGTTGTGTTCAGGTAGAATGACGTTACTCAGGCCATAGCGATGTGCTGCTAACACCTTTTCGCGCACGCCACCAATGCGCGTCACCCGGCCACGTAAGGTGATCTCGCCCGTCATCGCCAGGCTATGGCGTAGACTACGCCCTGTTATCAGAGAGAGGGTGGCTGTGGCGATGGCAACGCCGGCTGACGGCCCATCTTTAGGCTGGGCGCCTGCTGGGACGTGTATGTGAAGGTCATGCTGTTCAAACCAGTCATTCTCAATGCCATACTTGGTTGAAACGCTCCTGACATAGCTGAGCGCTGCCATCGCCGATTCTTTCATCACGTCGCCCAGTTGGCCGGTCAGGGTAAGACGACCTTTGCCGGGCATGGCTGTAGCTTCAACATAGAGTATCTGCCCTCCCGTTGGCGTCCAGGCAAGACCCATGGCCACACCAGGCATCTCGATTCGCTCGCTGCTCTCGTCGAAATATCGTGCCTTTCCTAACCAGTCGGGTATCACATCGGGCGTAATCATCACAGATGCCGTCTCCCCGCTCGAAACTCGTGTGGCCACCTTTCTGCAAACGGCGCCGATGCGCCTCTCCAACGTACGTACACCAGCCTCTCGCGTGTACTCGTGCACAATGCGGAACAGTGCTTCTGCCGAGAAATCAACCTCGGTGGGCCTCAGACTGTTCTCGCGGATCTGCCGGGGGATGAGATAGCCCTGGGCGATCTTGACTTTTTCTTGGTCGGTATAGCTGGAGAGTTCGATGATCTCCATGCGATCTCTCAGGGGGCCGGGAATAGGATCGAGCCAATTTGCGGTCGTTATAAAAAAGATTTCCGAGAGATCAAAAGGCACGTCGAGATAATGGTCTCGAAACTCGTTATTCTGTTCGGGATCAAGCACTTCTAGCAGGGCGCTGGCGGGATCCCCCCGGAAATCGCGGCCCAGTTTGTCCACCTCATCCAGCATGAACACCGGATTACGTGACTCGATGCGTCGCAACGATTGAATGATACGGCCTGGCATCGATCCGATATAGGTACGCCGGAATCCTCTGACCTCAGCTTCATCCCTAATGCCGCCCAAGGCCAGGCGAACGAATTTTCGATCCATAGCCCTGGCAACGCTCAAGCCCAGACTGGTTTTACCCACGCCCGGTGGACCTACAAAGCAGAGAATAACCCCTTCTCGGTCCCGCCTAATCATGTCTGTCGGTACGGCATGGGTTTCAGTATCCTCTTTACGTTCATGGCGGAGCTTGCGAACGGCCAAGAATTCGAGGATTCGGTCCTTGATGTCATCCAATCCGTAGTGATCCTCATTGAGCACATGGCGGGCGTGATCGATCTCCAGATTATCTTCGGTTCGTTTCTGCCAGGGTAAGCTCACCATCCAATCAAGATAGGTTTTGAGCACAGAAAACTCGGGAGCTTGCACGGGCATTCTGCGCATGCGATCCAGCTCTCGCCGAGCCTCTTTCTCCGCTTCTTCGGTCATTCTGGCCTCGGCGATGCGCTCTTCGATCTCGTTGATCTCTGCCGCTTGCTGGTTGTCCTCTCCCAATTCCTTCTGGATCGACTCCATCTGTTTGCGTAGATAGAAGTCGCGCTGTGCTTTCGCCATCTCACTCTGAGCATCACTTTGGATCTGAAGGGCGACATCTCTGATCTCTACCTCACTTTTCAAGAGGGCATTCAGCTTTGTCAGTTTGTCGGCCAGAGGATCGATTTCAAGAATATCCTGGCAGTTGTCAAGGCCCAAACCGGCGCTGGCGCTAATGAGGTAAGTGAGCTGGCGGGTGTCGTTGACATTGCGCACAGCCGAAACAAGTTCATCTGGCAGCTGTGGCGAGAGATTGACGAGCTTGGCAAACAGATCCTGTCCGGCTTTTGCAAGCGCCTGCTCGGTGATGTCTCCGGCAATGATATCGGGTATGACCGTGATCTGTGCGTGCAGGTAAGGCTCCGCTGTTGGGATAGCATCTATCCGTACGCGCTCGAGGCCGTTGAGAACCAATTGCATCGTGCCATCTTGCTTACGCACAAGGCGATGGATACGCGCCAGTGCACCCACCCGATGGATGTCATTGGCTTGCGGCTCTTCAATATTGGGATCACGGCTGGCCGCCAGGGCAATCGTTCTTTGCTTTTTGACGATCACATCTTCCAGAAGTCGTAGCGACCGAGGCTTTCCAACTGTGATCGGTAACCACATTAGCGGGAAGAGGACAACACCCCGCAGCGGTAAGAGCGGCAGGATATCGGGGGGCTCGATCGCTTCCACTGAGGGGGGCATCTCGTCTTCGAATTCTACTCTGTCTTTTTGGTTTTCTGACCGTTTCAATGTCGCAAGTGATTGTCGATGGATTGTCTCGTACACAGGTTAGGTTTTCCTTTGGCAGGTGGCAGGTGGCAGGCGGCAGGTGTATCAGGTCGTAGGTGGCAAGTGGCAGGTGTGTCAAGTCGCAGGTCGCAGGCACCAACGCACCATGCACCACGTGTCATCAACATATCCAGTTCAGCCATGATTGCTAGCATTGTACACAATCTTATCACGAAAATGCCTGCTGTCGCACAGATCGAAGTTGGGTTCCGTTCCGACCTGTGGTAAAGTTCAACTATCCGGGCCCTGGTCGAGTAATCATCATCTACTTTGCCAGAGCCAGTCCACACCGAGATGAGTGCATTGATGAGTTTGACAGGCTGGCGATTGTGTTCCGAAAAGACATGGGTTAGTGGCCCGTGCCTGAAAGGGCTATGTGTATGGGAGACACGAGCAGGCAGCAAAGCGTCACAAAACTCAGCTTAAGAGGATACATAATGTCGATGAAACAACGCACGTATTTAGTTTTTATGGGACCTCCTGGTTCCGGCAAAGGCACACAAGCTCGCATTTTGCAGGGGTCTCTTGGAATACCTCAGGTCTCTACAGGAGACATCTTTCGCTCAAATATTAAGGATAAGACCGAGCTTGGTATGTTGGCGAAAGGCTATATGGACGAAGGAGAGCTTGTGCCAGATGATGTTACCATTCAGATGGTGAAAAGACGATTGACCGAAGGTGACTGTGACCGGGGTGTAATTTTCGATGGATTTCCCCGAAATCTTGTGCAAGTTGTTGCTCTGGATGAGATGTTAGCTCCCCATGGCGGCGTCAGCCTGGCGCCGATACTAGATGTCCGTGATGATGAGGTGATGCGCCGAATTACCGGACGTCGCGTCTGCCGCTTGTGCGGTGAAGTCTATCATATCAGGCACAACCCACCTCAGGGGGAAGGCGTCTGTGACAGAGATGGTGGCGAATTGTATCTGCGAGATGATGACCATCCTAACACGGTGGTGAACCGCCTCTTCGTGTACTACAAAGCGACCTCGCCCTTGGTAGGGTATTACTTTGCCAAGAGCTTGCTGGCCAAAGTCGATGGTTCGCAGTCACCTGATGAAGTTACGGAAGACATGTTGAATGTCCTGGCGGAACATGGCATTGTTATTAGAGTGTCCCCTTTGGCTCATCCTGGCCGGTAGACTCCCTTGCCCACCCCAAGGGCTTTCCGGGAAATCCTTATTCACAATCTGGTCAAAGAACGGAGCATATGGGCACGCCCATGTTGCGCGGGAATACATGACTCGGTCGCGAAGTGATCACCTAGTCACCTTGTCAGATAAGAGACCAGGATCGGCAAAAAGCAATCGATAATAAAGACGTGATTATGAACACGAGGGGAATCTTCATGAATGGGTGAACCGGTTCCAAAAACCTATTGACATCTTTTGATGTCTGTGCTATGATGTTTTGGAAGCGGTTCCATAACGATGAATCGAATCCTGTGTTAGTCAGTTGGATTGTCGAGATCCTATGTCGTCTGCAACCATACGAGATGTAGCACGTGAAGCCAGCGTCGGTATTGGCACCGTATCTAGAGTGTTGAACAACCATCCATCGGTTCGAGAATCAACACGGACGCGGGTGGAAACAGCGATAGCTTCGCTCAACTATGCGCCGAGTCCGATTGCCCGCCAATTATCTTTGGGCAAGTCTTCAAACATCGCCGTTGTCGCGCCCTTTTTCATCCGCCCTTCCTTTGTGGAGCGGTTGCGTGGAGTCGAAACGGTTTTAGCCGAACACAAATACGATCTGGTGCTCTACAATGTCGAAACACAAGAAAAAAGAGATGAGCTTTTCAGATTGTTGCCGAGAGGGGATATGTTCGACGGATTGCTCATTCTTACGCTGGCGCCTGATGACGACGAGGTACAACGTTTGATCGGTTCTGGCGTACCGGTGGTATTGATCGATGCCCACCATCCCGGACTCAACCGTGTCAATATCGATGACATACGTGGCGGGTACCTGGCCACCATGCACCTGATCGATCTCGGCCACCGCCGTATCGCCTACATTAGCGACGTGCTCGAGAGCCCGTTTCAACTGGAAGGCGCTTCGGCTCGCCGATTTAGCGGTTACCGTCAGGCGCTTGCCGAGGCAGGCATTGACTACCGGTCTGAGTACTACCTTCAGGCCCATCACGGCGTGCGAGAAGCTCAACAGATGGCGAATGCTCTTCTTGCGCTACCGGAACCGCCCACTGCTATCTTCGCTGCCAGTGACACCCAGGCAATCGGTGTCTTGCGGGCCGTCGAAGAGCGTGGGCTTACCGTAGCGGAAGATATCTCAGTCGTAGGTTTTGATGATATCGAAGTCGCCGAATACCTGAGGCTCACCACCATCCACCAACCCTTGTTTACATCCGGTGTGGAGGGGGCCGAACTGCTTATCCAGCTTTTGTCAAAGAAGGTGATAGCAGGAGAACATGCAACACACATCAGCTTACCACTCCGCTTGGTAGAACGTCAGACAACTGCTCCGCCTCGTGCTCGGGCATGAGCCTTCATGCCGGGTGCGATCTCTGAAGGCAGATATTGCTCTCAACCCTCTGAGGAGGTGTCCATCGACAGAGAACGTAAAACCTGTAGTACAACCTCTATCAACCCCTCGATAGTTAACGTTCTGAGGAGAAGAACAAAGTGAAACGAACAATTTGGTTAGTACCGATTTTGCTGATGGTGTTGGCGCTGGTGTTGGCCGGCTGCGGTGGTGGCGATGAAGAGCCGACCCCCGAACCGCCACCTCCTACCGAAGTCCCAGCGCCTGAACCAGAACCTACCGAACCCCCACCCGCCGAAGAACCAGTTGCCGAGGCGCCTGCCGAGGAAGTGATGGACCCCGGCTTCCCTGTGATTCCGGGTGGATACATCGAACGAGCGATGGCGGGCGAGTTTGAAGGCACGTCCGTCACGGTAGATGGCCCCTTCGTCGACGTGGACAAGAATCTGTTCAACGAATCGATGAAGAAATTTGTAGATGCCACAGGCATCGAAGTTAACTATATCGGCAACAAGGAATTTGAGGGTTCGATCTCAATCCGTGTCGATGCCGGTGACGCCCCCGACATTGCTGACATCCCACAGCCGGGATTGCTGGCAAACTTTGCACGCCAGGGTAAGATCGTAGACCCGACAGAATGGATTCCGCAGGAGTGGCTGCAACAGCAGTACAACCAGAGCTGGCTGGATATGGCACAGATGGAAGGCCAAACGGCAGGCGTGTGGTATCGATTCAATGGTAAGAGCCTGGTCTGGTATCCGAAAGCGATATTTGACGAAGCAGGATACGAAGTTCCCACAACCTGGGCTGAAATGCAGACGTTGATGGACACCATCGTATCTGATGGCGATACACCCTGGTGCGTGGGCATCGAATCGGGTGCAGCTACGGGCTGGCCTGCGACAGACTGGATGGAAGAGTTCATGCTGCGCACGACATCGTTGGAGAACTATGATGCCTGGGTTGCAGGTACGCTACCCTTCTCCTCGCCTGAGGTGAAGAATGCTGCCGAGACGCTTGCCACGATCTGGTTCAATCCAGACTACGTGTTTGGCGGTACAGACACGATTGTGTCAACGGGATTCGGCGATTCACCGGCAGCGATGTTCGAAGACCCGCCCAAATGCTGGTTGCACAAGCAAGGTAACTTCATCACCGGATTCTTCCCGGAGGATACAGAAGCTGGCGTGGATTACGACTTCTTCTATCTGCCTGGAATTGATGAACAGTATGGCAAGCCCTTCCTGGTAGCTGGCGACACCATTGCCATGTTCAACGACCGCCCGGAAGTACGGGCGTTGATGGAATACTTCACTGTGCCCGAATCGGCCAGTGGTTGGTTGGAGAATGGCGGTGCACTGGCTACGCATTTGACCGCTACACCAGATATGTACGGCCAACCGACAGAGAAAGGGATCGCCGCACTGGTGCAGGAAGCCTCGAGTTTCCGCTTCGACGCTTCAGACTTGATGCCGGGTGAAGTTGGCTCCGGTTCATTCTGGAAAGGTATGACCGACTGGGTGAGCGGTTCCGCTGACCTGGACACCGTCCTTGCTGAGATCGACGCCTCCTGGCCACGGTAAGTTTCGTAAAATCCAAGGGCTGTCAGTCTTAAAGGGCTGACAGCCCTTCTATACAATGGCCTCAATCACATAACTCGTTTGGCTTCCGGCATACCACCGGAGCAGGAGTTTGCAAATGGGAGCAATGCAAAACATGGAGGATCAGGGTCTTAGCGCCGGCGCCAGGATCGGCGCCTGGATTCTGCGCTTGGTCCTGATGTTCCTCATTCCGCTGATAGCATTTGCCGTTCTCTATATAGGATTCATCTTCCTGCGGGGTGATGATACCTGCGTAATGACGCTGCCGAGTGCCAAGAGTTGCAGCATACTCGTGCCCGGCGTCGCTGCCCCCCAGTGGATTACGACGATAGTTGCCATCATCTGGGGCGTCGGAGGGGTAGCACTACTTTACCTCATTTTCAACTGGATAATCGAGCAAGCTTCCGATAACTGGAAAAAGCGCCTGTTGCCTTTCTTGTTTGTCGGTCCAGCGGTTGCCATGCTCGTGTATTTTCTGGCTGTGCCGGTTGTTCGCACCTTTTGGATCAGCCTCTTCGATCGCGACGGACCTGAATTTGGTGAGTTTGTTGGGCTGGTCAATTACATCACGATCTTCAGCGACCGCCTCTTGCGCGAGGCGTTCAGAAATAACATCTTCTTCTGGATCTTACTTGGTGTTCCATTGA
>PIVW01000121.1 GCA_003353825.1 Chloroflexota bacterium | reverse complement strand
GAACTCTGGAAAACTTTTTTGAGCTATTTTTTACCCCCGTTTACACAGGTGAGAACGAGCAAAACCCCCCTGTATATAGGGGTGCGAACAGCCGTTTTAGACTTTTCCAGAGTTTTCAGCATTTCGTAGATCAAGGGTATCATAAAGCTATTATGAGACATAATTCGTTTCTGATCACAGGCGGCGCCGGTTTTATCGGCAGTCATTTGTGCGAAGCATTGCTGGCGAAGGGAAAGCAGGTCACAGTGCTTGATAATCTGTCGACCGGGCGCTTCCACAATATCGAGCACCTGGTGGGGAAACCGGGTTTCCGATTTGCTATTGATGACATCACCAATGCCATTGTACTGGATCGATTGGCCAGTGAGTGCGAGGTTATCATCCACCTTGCTGCTGCTGTGGGCGTGCAACTGATTGTCGAACGTCCGGTCCATACTATCGAAGCCAACGTCATGGGCACCGATGCTGTGCTGCAAGCGGCCTCCCGCTACAGAGCCAAAGTGCTGGTTGCTTCTACCTCCGAAGTTTATGGCAAGGGCAGCCGTGTCCCCTTTCGAGAGGATGATGATGTTGTATTGGGACCTACCAGCAAAAGTCGCTGGTCCTACGCTGCCTCAAAAATGGTCGATGAGTTCCTCGCTCTCGCCTACTACCGGGATAAAGACCTGCCGGTTGTGGTTGCGCGGCTTTTCAACACGGTAGGGCCTCGCCAGACAGGGCGTTACGGCATGGTGGTGCCTAGATTTGTGGAGCAGGCCCTGCGTGGTGAGCCCATCAGCGTATTCGGAGACGGCCGACAAAGCCGCTGTTTTTGTGATGTTTCAGATACAGTACGCGCCCTCATCGATCTGGCGGAATACCCTGAGGCTTTGGGGTGCGTCTACAATGTGGGTTCCATCGAAGAAATAAGCATTGGCGAATTGGCTGAACGCGTCAAGCTGCTCACGGGTAGCACCTCATCTATCGAATTGATTCCATATGAACAGGCTTACGCACCCGGGTTCGAAGACATGCAGCGTCGCGTGCCGGACACCAGCCGCATTCGCGCCCTCTCGGGATGGGAGCCTGAATTCAAATTGAATCAGATATTAACTCGCATTGCAGCGTCACTGGACGTATAATACGGATCTGCCGTACCCACCCCCTAACATCGTAGAGACCTGCCAACACCAAAGCGTTTGCTGCGTTGTAGCCTTTGGCTCCGCCCCACGCTGAATACCATACGCTGCTTGATGTATCGAAAACATCAAGATCGGCGGAGCCTGCAAATCAGCGAACACGCTCCGAGACTCAGACATCATGCTCATGACACAAAACATGATTGATTCCGACCTCTGGTATGTGGTTCATACCAGGCCTCATAAGGAGTTGCTGGCGGCCGGCATGCTTGAGGAGAGGCTTTCACTACAAGTTTATCTGCCTGAGGTTTTACAGAAATACCGTGAGCAGATGGTTTTGCGGCCATTGTTTCCACGCTACGTATTTGTCCAGGCAAATCTGAGCAAAGTAGAAGTGACTGCTATTAATGCCACACCCGGTACGTTGAAAATCATCGTATTTGGCGACATTCCACTCCCCTTACGCCCTGGCGTCATGGCACAGCTGCGGGTCGAGGTAGATAAACTGAATGAAGAGGGAGGATTACCGCACGACACCTATCGGCCTGGTGAAATGGTACGATTAAATAGCGGACCACTGAAAGGCCTGCATGCCCTCTTTGTAAAGCATCTAAAGCCTGTAGAAAGGGTCGTCGTGCTACTCAGATTTCTGGGCCAACAAAATGAAGTGGAACTGGATTTACACGATATCGAACGTGCCAGCCCGGTGCATCACCACAAGAAACGGCGGGGCACGCGCGGTGGTGGGAGGAAGATCGACTATCAGGGTAAAGAAGAGCCAAAGGGTGGTGGCGGAGGTTGAGAACTTATGACTAACAAATCAGCTAAGCTCCTGCAAAGCATCACAAGTAAACAAGCAAACCTGGCTATCGTCGGCCTGGGATATGTAGGCCTGCCCCTGGCGGTAGCGTTTGCCAAGAATGGTTTTACAGTGATTGGCATCGATGTGGACGAGCAAAAAGTCGATGCCGTAAATCAGGGCGAATCCTACATCCAGGATGTGGCATCCTCGACACTGGCACGCTACAGTAGTCGCCGGCCAAAGTCACCTGGCTCAGTCTGGGCTACGACCGATTATTCAGTTTTACAGCAATGTGATGTCGCTATTGTCTGCGTGCCCACACCTTTGAATAAAACACGGGACCCGGATGTGCGCTTCCTGATCTCAGCCGGAGAATCGATTGCCGCACACATACCAGCGGGCATGCTCGTCGTCCTTGAATCCACAACCTACCCCGGCACGACCGAGGAACTACTGCTGCCGATGCTCAAGGAATCTCAGGCGGCCGATGTGAGCTGGCAGGTGGGTGAGGATTTCTTTCTCGCATTTTCGCCCGAGCGTATTGATCCCGGCCGTAGCGATTGGGTGGTCGAGACTACGCCAAAAGTGGTAGGTGGTGTGACACCGACCTGCTTGGAGGTCGCCTGCAGTCTCTACGGACAGGCCATCGAGCGCGTCGTGCCGGTATCGTCGACTTCGGCAGCAGAGATGACCAAGCTCCTGGAAAATACCTTCCGGGCCGTCAATATCGCCCTCGTGAACGAGACGGCCATCATGTGCGATAAGCTTGGTATCGATGTTTGGGAAGTGATTGAAGCAGCGGCGACTAAACCCTATGGTTTTATGAAGTTTACACCCGGTCCCGGCGTAGGTGGCCATTGTATTCCTCTGGATCCTCACTATCTGTCATGGAAGTTGAAGATGTTGAATTATAACGCCCGTTTTATCCAATTGGCGGGCGAGATCAATACTGAAATGCCCCATTACTGGGTAGACAAGGTACAGGATGCGTTGAATGATGTCGGAAAGGCTGTAAAGGGGAGTCGGGTGCTGATCTTGGGCGTTGCTTACAAAAAAGATATTGATGACGTGCGTGAGTCGCCGGCGCTGGATATCATCGAATTATTACGTGGCAAAGGCGCGGATGTGCGCTATCACGACCCTTATGTGGCCGAGTTCCTCCATAATGACCGGCGCCTGAGCAGCGAAACCGATCTTGATGAAGCGCTGGCGGCTGCCGATTGCGTGGTCATCGTTACCGATCATTCCAACTATGATTGGCAGCGAATCGCCACAACATGCGAGGCTCTTGTAGATACCCGACATGTGGTATAATATGCTGATTTTTGCCACCGTCTGCCAAACGTATTGCAACGCACCACGCACCACATCTATTTCGAGGAGTTATTGAGTTGTCAACCGAAACCCACACACAGATCACACAATTGATTTCGCCGTATGGCGGTGAATTGGTCGATCTCTTGGTCCCAGCCGAGGAACTACCCCATCTTAAGAAATACGCCAACCGCCTACCTTCAATTCAGATATCTGAAAGAGCAGTGTGCGATCTGGAAATGCTGGCAACAGGGGGCTTTTCACCATTAGAGCGCTTTATGGGGAAGAAAGACTACCAGAACGTACTGGATGAAATGCGTCTCACCAGTGGCCAGCACTTCCCCATCCCCATCACCCTGCCGGTAGCAGCTAATCCGGACATCCATCTCGGTCAAGAGATTGCCCTCCGAGATAGCAAGAACAATATCCTCGCCTTGATGACTATCGAGGAGGTATACGAATGGGATTTGAGTGAAACTGCGAAAAAAGTGTTTGGGTCCAACGACTTACGCCACCCCCTCATCGCCGAGATGCATCGTTGGGGTACCCTGAATATCTCAGGACGGCTGCGCGTCATGCAACTGCCTTTGCGGTACGATTTTCGGGGCCTACGCTTGACGCCCGCGCAGACACGCACCCAGCTCGAATCTAGCGGACACAGCAATGTCGTGGCATTCCAAACCCGGAATCCTCTGCACCGTGTGCACGAAGAATTGACGAAACGGGCGGCTCAGAAGATCGACGGAACACTCCTGCTCCATCCTGTTGTAGGCATGACCCGACCGGGAGATGTAGACCATTACACCCGAGTGCGTACCTATCGGGCGCTGGCAGGGCAATATTATAATCAAGATCGTATCGTGCTGTCGCTGTTGCCTTTGGCCATGCGCATGGGGGGGCCGCGCGAAGCCGTGTGGCATATGCTCATCCGCCGCAACTACGGCGCCAACCATTTGATTGTGGGACGTGATCACGCCGGACCTGGCAACGATTCACAAGGTAAGCCCTTTTATGGCCCTTACGACGCCCAAGAACTTGCCGAATCCGTTAGCGAAGAACTGGGTGTAAAAGTCGTGCCTTTTAAGATGTTGGTGTATCTGCCCGAAGAAGACCGCTATGAAGAGATAGACAAAGTAGACAAGAGCGCCAAAACTGCCTCGATTTCAGGTACTGAAGTACGAGAGAAGTACCTCAACAATGGTGAAAAACTACCGGGGTGGTTTACTCGACCTGAGGTGGCTGACATCCTGGCTGATAGCTATCCCCCCAAACATAAACAGGGCTTTTGTGTTTGGTTTACAGGGCTCAGCGGGTCAGGCAAATCGACCACAGCTGAAATCCTGATTACCCTACTTCTGGAACATGGGCGCAACGTCACTCAACTGGATGGTGACGTGGTACGAACACATCTATCTAAAGGTCTTGGCTTTAGCAAGGAAGATCGAGACATCAACATCCGCCGTATCGGGTTTGTTGCTGCCGAGATGGTGCGCCACGGTGGCGTTACAGTTTGTGCTGCGGTCAGCCCTTATCGCGCCACCCGCAATGATGTGCGTAACCTGGTCGGAACCGAAAACTACATCGAAATATTTGTAGATACACCTCTGGATGTTTGCGAAGAACGCGATGTCAAGGGTTTGTATGCCAAGGCGCGGCGTGGTGAGATCAAGGGCTTTACCGGCATCGACGATCCCTACGAGGCTCCGCTCAATGCCGAGATCGTTTTAGACACGGTGACTTACAGCCCGGAAGAGAATGCGCACATGATCGCCGACCACCTGGTCGAGTGTGGTTTTCTGAAGTAATCTGCAGGTAGCAGGGTTTTTAGTTGTGACAATACCATTTAGTTGACATAATCACTTTTCCACAAGGTAGCAGGAGTGTCAAGTGATCACCTTGCCACCCCCTCACCTTGTCAGATAAGAGATCAAGATCGACAAAAAGTTGTCGATGTCGCCGCCGCAAGTGCCTACCATGAAGCTATTCAAGAATCTGTTTAAGGCCGAACCACAACCTACACTTCCGGCCAATACCGTGGTGGTCGTATCCGGCCTGCCTCGCTCTGGCACGTCGATGATGATGAAGATGTTGGAGGCCGGTGGTCTGGCAGTGCTAAGTGACGGCCTGCGCGAGGCGGATACCGATAACCCCAAAGGGTATTACGAGTTCGAGCGAGTGAAGCAACTAGATAAAGGGGATGGCGAGTGGATGGCAGATGCTGTAGGAAAGGTAGTGAAAGTGATCGCCGCTTTGTTAGAGCACCTGCCACCCGGATTTGACTACCAGGTGCTCTTTATGAATCGGCATCTCGAAGAAGTTCTGGCCTCACAAGGTAGAATGCTCGAACATCGTGGAGAAGACTCGAATATCAGTGACGAAAAACTGGGCGAGCTATTGCAGAAACATGTGAATAAAACAAAAAGTTGGGTTTCCGCACAACCCAATTTTACACTCATCGACGTCGATTACAACCAGATGTTGATTGATCCTGCGCCTTATGTACGAGAAGTGAATCAGTTCCTGAACGGTGTTCTGAACGAAGCGGCCATGGCTAGGGTGGTGGACCCTAGTCTATATCGCAATCGATCCTAGCGTTTTGGGATTTCCTCATACAGTTGTGGCCTCTGTGGACTCATGAAACGCGAAATGTAAGCAAATTATCAGTTATGAAGGGGTGGTCCTACTTGATTCCAGAATGGATAGCAGGTATGATTGTAGGGTACTTCCTTTTGTAGGTTCCAACTCAATGAGTTCCTGTAGTACGACACGTTAACTCAGGGTACGTCGTAGCTCACAAGCTCCGTCCTGAGAGTGACTGCAGTTTGATGTCGCCGCCATAACACTGATGGCGGCGTGGCGGAGCCTGAGCGGTGTTTTGCGGGGAGGTGCATTTTTTTTAAGAGTATCCATAATCTGGGATTCTTTCTATAGCATTTTGGGGTTACTGGGCCTCCAAGAGCTCAGATCACATTTGATGAGAAAGAATTCCAACTGTTTTCTTGGCACCCTACGGGTGTCACGACCCTGCCAGTGGTGGAAAATCCCGAGGGTCGTTTGTTATTTCTGTTACACATAAGGATGTTTGCCGATCATGTCTGATCTCGCCGCCCGTGAAAGTGCCGGTGCATCTCCTGAATCCTCTCTGGCAGTGCTGGACTCGAATTTAGTTCATCGCCTTGACAAAGCGCTGGCCAAGGTTGGGGCGTTTGGTGAGGTACGCCTGATCGTGGTCAAGGGACGTTTACGCTTCATTCAGATCGTGCAGAGTGAATCGATCTCTGATTCAGCGGGCTGAGTTCATCTCTATCGGACTTTAGGTGCCCGTCATCAGCAATCGAATTATCTGCCATGAGGTTTATGCCGGCTGAGATTGCGTCTGATTGAATATATTATATTCATGCTGTATTATTCATACTGCTAATAAACTTACTTTACACTTCACTCTTTTTCAAAACCAACCATTGCAGTACAGTATCGACCTTTCCGGCTGTATTGGGGTCCGGCTGTATTGGGGAATGACTACATGGAACTTCGCGAGTATTGGCATTTTTTCAGAAAATGGCTGTGGCTGATTGTCCTGGCAGCTATTGTAGCCGGGGTGGCGGCCTATGCCTTCAGCATACGCCAGACCCCAATTTATCAGGCTTCGACGCGCTTGTGGGTGAACCAGGGATCCTCCAACAATCCCAGTGTTACCTATGCCGATGTCTTGCTCAGTGAGCGCCTGACAGAAACTTATGCCCAGATGCTGACGGCCAAACCCATCCTGGTTTCGGCCTTCGAGGAGGTTGGCCTGAACCCGGAGGCGGCGCTGCACCAGGCGAGTGTCTCGGTGCAGCCGGTGCGTGACACCCAATTGATCGATTTAAAGGTGCAGCATCTGCTACCCGAACTGGCAGCAGCCATTGCCAATGCCCTACCGCAGGTTTTTATCAGTTTTAACAATAGGCAACTGACTGCGCTCTACCAGGACTCGAAGGTTTCGTTGCAGGCAGAGCTGGCCGCACTGAATGATGAGATTAAGGGAGTGGCGGCTGATATCGCAGAAATTACCGAAACTAGCGAGGGAGCAGACGAGAACCGAAGCACACTTCTGGAAAATCGTCTGGCCCAATATCGCAACAGCTATGGCAGTGTCCTCTCCCAGCTCGAAGTCATCCGTCTAGCCGAGGCCAATGCCAGAGACACGATCACGGTGGTTGAGCCCGCCACAGTGCCTATATCCCCGATTAGCCCTCGCCTGCTGATGAATACCTTGTTGGCGCTGATCGTGGGTGGAATGATCGGTCTGGGTGCGGCCTTTCTGATCGAATACTTGGATGATACGGTGAAGACACCAGATGACGTGGTCCGCATCATTGGCCTGAGTACACTGGGGGTGATTGCCAGACAGCGGAATAGCAATGGTGAGGGTGAGCTCAGAGTCGTGACAGTCGAAGACCCGCGCGCGTCTGACGCCGAGGCTTACCGCAGTATCCGCACCGGCATCCAGTTCTCTAGTGTGGATGATCCCATCCGTTCGTTACTGGTAACCAGCGCTAGCCCAGGAGAAGGCAAGAGTACCACGGCCGCCAATCTTGCTGTGGTAATGGCGCAGACCGGCAAAAGAGTGGTACTGGTCGACGCCGATTTGCGCAAACCCAGCCAGCATAAGTTCTGGAGCTTGCCCAACACCGTGGGCCTGACAGGCACATTACTCATGGAGATGCTGCCTGAGAATCTCGACTACTTGTTGGCGGAGACTGGCGTCGAAAACCTTTGGCTGATAACCAGCGGGCAGTTGCCGCATAACCCTTCAGAGCTTTTAGGCTCACAAAAATTGCAGGTGCTTTGCGAACGCTTACTGCATGATCACGATATGTTGATACTCGACTCACCCCCAGCCCTGGCCGTGACCGACCCCATTGTTTTGGGCCAGGTCCTGGATGGTATACTGCTGGTGGTAGATGCGGGCAACACCCGGGAACCGGCGTTGGTGCAGGCCTTACAGGAATTGGATAAAGTCAACGCTCACGTGATCGGCGTGGCCCTGAATAAATACAAACGAGGCCGGGACAGTGGCTATTATTACTACGCGTATGACCGTTACTACGGTGACGATAGCGATGGGAATGCGGAAGGAGGCAGGACGCGTAGGCGTCGTGGGCGCAGCGGCCGAACTTCTACGCAGAAATCTCAGACCGTAGGCTAAATCGGAAGCAATGGAATTATCACTGTTGTGAAGTAATTATGAAGACCTTTGTCAGTAGCTTCGACATGCTCTACTCCGGCCATGTCGAGTTCCTCCAGCGTGCCGCCGCCCTCCGCGACCAACTCTACGTGGCCTGGGGATCCGACCGTACCGTCTACGAACTCAAGGGCCGCCCACCCGCCAACAGCGAAGGGTTTTCAAGGGGAGCGTTGCTTCATAGTGCAAAACGTGGGTTGCGTGCACCAGGCTCTGATCTCCAGCGGTTGTGGTTACCTCGACTTCGAACCTAAGTTGCGCGCCATCCAGCCCGACATCTTTGTGGTCAATGAGGATGGCAACACACCTGACAAGCGCAAACTGATGGAGGACCTGTTTCGTCAGGTTATACAGTAGATTTTCTGCCTGCCCTGAGGAACTCGAAGGGGTGACACAATAGAAAAGTGTCCGGTAGTGAAACAGTAGATAGCCTTGGCGGCATCCTAATGCGATGGACATGGCGCATCAGGACAGGTAAAATGAGTTATGATATTTGAACCAACGGCGGTTGCAGCGCGACGAAAAGCCTATCTGGCATTGGCCAAGAGAAGGTCACAGCCAGGCAGTGGTAGCAGCCGCGCTCACCTTTATCGTCGTACATCCAGACAAGCGGCGCCCGATCTGAGATCGATTTTCCAGGAAATTCCATTTGTCGTGGTTGGTGCTATCGCCGCTCGCCTATATATGCCTGAACGCATGACATATGATACAGATGTGCTAGTGCTTGTGGATGATCAGGCTACTTGCGAGAATAGGCTAGAGCAGGCGGGTTGTCGTAAACTAGGCAATCTAGCAATAGGTGGTGCTTCATGGGAGCTTATCGATGGTGCCGAACTCGACGTGATCTTTTCAGAAGAAGTGTGGGCGTATGAGGCAGTCAACACTCCAAATATGGCCGACCCAGGTTTACCTACTATCGCGCTTCCCTATCTAGTTGTGATGAAGTTGCTCTCGGGACGAGCCCAGGACATAGCTGACATCACGCGCATGTTAGGCGCCGCTGACGACGCCATACTTGAAAGCGTAAGATCAGTCGTGGCAAAGCATACACCAGATGCATCTGAGGATGTAGAGAGCATGATAAAACTTGGGAAGATGGAATACGAATAACCGTTTTACGGATAGCGATGCAGAAAAAACCTCATTTACATTAAATGATTGTCACCTGGAATCACCGAACCTGTAATCCATTTTATCCAGAAATCTGTGGTTCGAGAGAAGTACCCCAGAAGAAGAACCACAGATTGGGCAGATGACACAGATTAGTCACAGCAATTGAAAAGGGCTGTATTATTCTAAACGTCGGTGGTTCAAGAAAAACTCCCCCCAAAAAGCCCCTTACATGATATGAGCGACACGCAGCCTGAGGAAAACAAAAAATCTATGTAATCTGTGAAATCTGTGGTTAAGTTTTTAACCCCCCCATGAAATCTGAGAAATACTGCGACTGCGCTCAGCACATGTCTGTGATTGTCTTTATAAGCGGCTGCTTCGACATGCTCCATTCCGGCCATGTCGAGTTCTTCCAGCGCACCGCCGCCCTCGGCGACCAACTCTACGTGGCCTTAGGCTCCGACCAGACCGTCTACGACCTCAAAGGTCGTTCGCCTGCCAACATCGAATAGGAGTGCTGCTTCATGAGCGCAGGACACAGCGTTGGGCTGATCTACCCCGGCTCTGCCCGATCTGATCATGATGGCGCCCACTGGCCCCACCATATCGAACACGTGCTCGACGAGAGCAAGCTGCGTTTTATCGAAGACCTTCCTCTATCTGATTCCGCTAGGGCCTCGCAACGGCGGCTACAATGTCCTCAGCGAGACCTACATCACACCGGAACGGGCGCAGGCTTTTGGCGGATGCCGCCACCGACTGCTGGCAGGCGATTACCAATAAAGATGCTGTCAGTTTTGGCACGGCCATGCGCTGCTCCTTTGAAGCGCAGAACGCCATGTTTCCCCACATGCTCAATCCGACCATTACCAATTTGATCGAAACATATCGCCAACGGGCTTTGGGTTGGAAACTCTCCGGTGCGGGCGGGGGCGGCTACCAGGTGCTGATGGCGGAGCAAACGATTGAGAATGGCATGCACATCACGGCGCGGCGTTTACCTTGAAGGATAAATCGATGCGCAAGTTCTTCCACAAGGAGGACGCGGCCGAGGTTATCCTTCATTCGGTAAGCGATTGGAGGTCGCCGTTCAGCACGGTCGGCCAGCCGCGGCGGAAGCTGGGTGTGAACCGAGCAAGGGGGCGGTGCGGGTTCCAGAGCCAGACGTCAATCGAGGAATGGTTGCGGCGGACTATCGAGTAGTACTTGACGAATCGCCATAACAAGGGCATGATGCCTGGGTCAATTCATCAAGCGGTATAGGGCTGCTCTATATCCCTATCGCTGCTCAAGACATCAGTTGGATCGTGAGTGTACTATGGCCATGCAATTGCGATTGAATGTGGATCAGGTGTCAGCAGCGATCATGTTGTTGAACTAAACAGAGAAGAAGGAATTGAAGCAGCGTATGCCACTGCTCTTGGGGCTTGATCAGGCCGAGTTGGAGGATATTGGCTGGTTGTGCTTGGCAGAGTCAGCATTCGAATTTTGGGACGATCCAGCAGAGGACATTTACGACGATCTTGTACCTGCTGCCAATTTCTCTGTGAGGCAGTAAGTCATGGCCTTCGGTTCTTGAATTTAACCGCATCGTTTTGTGATTCGGATAAGCTAAGTGTGCTGATGGACATATCGAAACAAATACAGTACTGGCGCTCAGGCGCCATCGAAGACTGGGATGTAGCCGTTGAATTGGTCAACGCCGGACGAACGCGACATGGCCTGTTTTTTGCACATTTGGCTCTGGAAAAAGCGCTCAAAGCCCATGTTTGCCGCACAACAGGCGACCTGGCGCCGCGCATCCACGCACTCTTGCGTTTGTCTGAACGCATCGATCTATCTTTGTCCGAGAATCAGCGCCTTTTTCTGGCTCGTTTTGACCGTTATCAGTTAGAAGGTCGTTATCCCGATATGTTGCCGGTTGCACCTGATATCGAAACAGCCCAGAATGAGTTAGCGCAGGCCCAAAAGGTATTAGAATGGTTGATCCAACAATTGTAAAGGTGGTACAAAACTATTTGGTCGCGGTGCGTCGAGTTGGTCTTCAAGCCAGTCGGGCCGTTCTGTTTGGTTCTTATACTCGTGGTGATGCCCACTCCGATAGCGATATCGATATTTTGGTGATAGCGCCGGAGTTTGATGGGGTAGTTCGGAAAGAGCAATTTGACTTGCTATGGACATTACGAGCTTATACCGATAGCCGCATTGAGCCGCTGCCGGTAGGCGAACGCCAATGGCAGGAAGATAATGCTAGTATGATCATCGAAATCGCTCGACGTGAAGGGTACGACATCCCGTTGCCCACTGCTGCGTGAATTGCGTATCTATTCGCCGGGGGGTATCTAATCTGTGAAATCTGCAGTTAATCACGGCAATGAAAGAAGTCCGCGATATTCGAGACGTCAGTGATTCAAGAGAATCCTAAAAAAACGGACCCCACATGACATGATGACATGCGGCCTGAGGAGAATATCATCTGTGGTTGTGCTTATAAGCGGCTGTTTCGACATGCTCCACGCCGGCCATGTCGAGTTCTTCCAGGGCGCCGCCGCCCTAGGCGACCAACTGTACGTGGCCTTAGGCTCTGACCAGACAGTCTACGATCTCAAAGGTCGCCCGCCCGTCAACAACGAAGGGTTGTCAAGGGGGAGCGTTGCTTCATGGTGCAGTATGTGGGTTGTGTGCACCAGGCCCTGATCTCTAGCGGTTGTGGTTATCTCGACTTCGAACCGGCACTACGTGCCATCCAGCCCGACGTTTTTGTGGTGAACGAGGATGGCAACACACCTGAAAAGCGCAAACTGGTGCAGAACCTGGGCATCGAGTACGTGGTACTGCAACGCACGCCTCATGACGGACTCCTCCCCCGCTCCACCACCGATCTGCGCAAGATTGACCAGTTGTCCTACCGCATCGACCTGGCCGGCGGCTGGCTCGACCAAAGCTTTCGTCTCCAAACATCATCCTGGCTCAGTCATCACCCTCTCCATCGAACCCACCCTCGAATTCAACGAACGTAGTGGCATGGCCACCAGCACCCGGCGAGTCGCCGAACGCCTTTAGAACAACCATCTGCCCACCATGGACCCGCACAAACTGGCTTACATGCTCTTCTGTTGCGACAACCCACCTGGCATTGAGAAGATCTCGGGAGCGCAGGACAGCGTCGGCCTGGTCTTCCCCGGCCTGTCCCGCTCCGACTATAACGGCGACTACTGGCCCCATCACATCGAGCATCTGCCCGACGAGAGTACGTTAAAGATTTGTAGAGAAATTGCTCTATTCGATACCTTTGGGCCCCCGTTACGACGGCTACAATGTCCTTAGCGAAACATATATCACACCTGATCGAGCGCAGGCCCTAGCCGATGCTGCCACCGACTGCTGGCAGGCGATTATGAACAAAGATGTTGTCGGTTTTGGCACGGCCATGCGCCGCTCCTTCGAAGCGCAGATCGCCATGTTCCCGCACATGCTCAACCCGACCATTAGCGAACTGATCGAGACCTATCGTGAACAAGCCTTGGGGTAGAAACTCTCAGGCGGGGGCGGTTACCTGGT